>CAVAOU010000018.1:0-13242 GCA_963590085.1 Senegalimassilia sp.
CCAAGAAGTTGGCTCCGCTCTTCCCGGATGCTTCCGTATCGGTTATCACTGTCGACAACGACACTAAGGTGCGTATCTCTACCAACTACAAGATCGCCGACAACGGTGACAACATCGACAACGAGATTATGCAGAAACTCTATGAAGGTCTGCAGAGCGAACTCAACGGCATGCCTTACGACAACTTCAACGTCAAGGACGAGCACCACGGTGTGGTTTCGTCAGAAATGGTCGGACCGTCGATTGCCGACGACATGACACGCGGCGCTATCTGGTCAGTGCTCCTGTCGCTCGTTGCCATCGCGCTCTACATCCTTCTCCGCTTCCGCGACTTCGCATTCTCTATGGGTGCCCTCGTTTCGTTGGCGTTTACATCGCTCGTGATCATCGGCTTCTACTCACTGTTCTGGGGCGTACTTCCATTCTCTATGGAGATAGACCAGCAGTTTATCGCCGCGATCCTTACGATTATCGGTTACGCCATTAACGACACCGTGGTAGTCTTCGACCGCATACGTGAGATGATTGGTCTCTATCCAAAACAAGACCGCCGCGACGTGATCAACCACTCATTGAACTCGACATTGACCCGTACGATTATGACCTCGACAACAACAGTTCTCGTGCTCCTCGTAATCTTCCTGCTCGGTGGCGAAACAATCCGTGGCTTCGTCTTCGCAATGCTCTTCGGTGTGATTGTAGGTACATTGGCTACAATCTACGTAGCAACTCCGGTTGCTTACTGGATGATGCACCGCAAAGCCAACAAGAAGAAATAATCCCAACAGATTATAATTCCCCAAAGCCGTCCGCACCGCGGGCGGCTTTTTTTGCAGCCATACCAGCCCCATAAAAATCCGTTACGCGGCAAACATTTGCGGATGTTTGGGAAAAGGTTTATATTTGCAAAAAAGCAGGTAAATATGATTAGTGCCAACATCCAGATCATGATTCCCAAAATCCAGCAATACTTTACCGGACAACCGATAAAGAAGGCTTGGCTTTTCGGCTCTTCAGCACGCGGTGAGGAACGGGCTGACAGCGACATTGACATCCTTGTGCAATACGACGACAATGCCGGGATCTCGTTGTTTACTATCTCCCGCATTATGGTTCAGATGAAGAAATTGCTTGGCAGAAATGTTGACCTTGTAGAAGACGGACAGTTGCTCCCGTTTGCTTCTGACTCAGCCAATCACGACAAAATTCTAATTTATGAGAGAAAAAATTAAGGATATCGGTAGATTGGAACACATCCTTGCCGCCATCAATGTTTTAATGGCCAACAAGGACAAATACACATTCGAAGAAGTAAAAAACAATCCTATAACCTTCTTCGGCTTTGTAAAACATGTGGAAATCATCTGAGAGGCAGTGTATATGCTTACCAAAGAGTTTCGTGCAGCCCATCCCGAAATAGAATGGGATGTGATTGAGGGCATGCGCCATGTCCTTGTGCATGGATATTACACCATCAAACCCGATCAGGTTTGGCGCACCATAGAAACCGACATACCAGCATTAAAGCCGCTGATAGAGAATCTAATCGCAGAGGCGGACGAATAACGATAAAATAGTTTCCTGTATAAAAGCAAGCGAGGGAGCCGCGATGTGCGGCTCCCTCGGCGTTATTGAGAGGTTTTCCTAAACTTACTTGCGTTTGCCTTTCTGCTGCTCGCGGAGCATTGCTTCCTGGCGTTTCTGAGCCTCTTCAAGGCGCGCCATAAACTTGCTCTTCTTGCGCGGCTTCTTTGCGTTCTCAGCCATCTTTGCGCGCACCTTATCTTCGTTGATGAAGTAGCGGATTGCGTAGGTTTGGATGATGGTGATGAGCAACGAAAGGAGGTAGTAGTAGCTCAAGCCTGCTGCATACTCGTTGAAGAACACGAGGAACATCACTGGCATGAGGTACATCATCCATTTCATGCCCGGCATCTGGTTGTTCGACGGGTTGGACTGCATGTTGATGTAGGTGTAAAGCACATTTACCACAGTCATCAAAAGGCAAAACAGGCTCAAGTGGTGACCGAAAATCCAGTTGATGATAGGAATGTTGGCTTTCCACTCAAGAATCATATCAGGAGCCGACAGGTCGGGCGCCCAAAGGAATGCCTCGCCGCGGAGGTCGATGCACGACGGGAAGAACGAGAACATCGCCACAAGGATAGGCATCTGGAGCAACAATGGCAAGCATCCGCTCATCGGGTTGGCGCCTGCGCGGTTGTAGAGTTCCATAGTCTTCTGCTGACGCTTCATCGCGTTCTCAGTGCCTGGGTACTTCTCATTGATTTCCTTGATGTCTGGCGCAAGAACGCGCATCTTAGCCTGCGAAGAGTAGCTCTTGTAGGTGAGCGGGAACAGGATAATCTTGATGAAGATGGTGAGCAACAGAATGATGATGCCGTAATTCAGATCCAAGCGTCCGAGGAAGTTGAACACAGGGATAATGATGCCCGTGTTGATCCAGCGGAAGAGCTTCCATCCCAACGGAATCACGCGTGTGAGTTGCAGGTCTTCGTCAGGCGAAATCTGCTTGTCGAACGAGGCAAGCAACTTGTATTCGTTCGGGCCGAGGAAGAAGTGGAACGACGCCGGCTTAGGATTGTCGATGTTGTAGTCCAGCGAACTTGTGAACGACACGTTCTTCATGAAGTTGTCGTGGTCGGCTGAGTTCTTGTCGATTACCTCGCTCTTCATTGGCGCTGCGCCGATGAAATACTTGTCGGCGATGAGCACACCCGAGAAGAACTGGTATTTGAAGCCCACCCATTTCAGGTGGTTGTTGGTCTTTTCGTCGTCGTTGCCGGTCTCGCTGAGGTTGTCAACGTCGCCGTCGTCGCCGGCATATTTATAGAACACGCCGCTGTTGCGCTCCTCGAATGTCTGGCCTTTCTCGTGGCGCATCATCTTCTGCGTCCACTGGAAATCCATTGTCGACACGTTCGAAGCGATTACGGCACGCATGTTCTGCTGCACCAGTTCCATGCGCACAAGGTAACTGTTGCGCGGCAAGGTGTAGCGGATGCCGAAGTAAACGCCATTGCCGAAGTCAAGCTTCATCAGCACCGTGGAGTCGTTTTCCTGCACCGGAGTGAAGTTGAATTCCTGGGTGTCGAAACGGTGGGTGTCGGTGTTGATGGCAAAGCCATAGGAGTTGTTGGCGCCGTCAAAGAGCACGCAATTGCCCTCCTTGCCGTTTTGGAACGCATTGTATTTCTTCAGTATGGCTTTCGAAATCTGGCCGCCTTTCGACGAGAGGTCGATGGCGAGCAGTTCGTTTTCGAGTTTTACAGTGGTGTTGCTACCGCCCACAAACTGTACGAAGTCGGAATATTGCGCTACCTTGTCGGCTGCCTCACGCACGCTGCGCAGCGCTGCTGCATAGGCCACGCGGTTTTCGGCCGATGCCGGATGGCGCAGGTCGGCGAGGCTGACTGTAACGCCGCCGTCCATAGCAACCGTGCCGCTAAGGCTGTCGGCTGCCACAACGAGGCTAACGTTGCCGCTGTTGAGCACCGTCTTGTCGTCCTGCTTCTTGCCATATTGGGCAACTGTATTCTTGATTCGGGCAAATTCTTCATTGCCGAGGCTGTCGGCAGTCACTGCTTCAGCCTTCTTCTCGGCAGTCTGCGCTGCCTGTTCGGTTGCCGGCTGTTGGCTGTCGTCGTTACCCGAATTGAGCATTGAGAATCCGAAGATTACCAAGCCCATCAGCAACAAGCCGAGAATCGTGTTTTTGTCCATTCGTTATTTTCTGTTTGTTTTAATTGTTTCTTACTCTTTGTTGTCGATAGCAGCCTTAACGAAGCTGAGGAACAACGGGTTAGGCGACAGCACCGTACTGCTGTACTCTGGGTGGTACTGTGTGCCGATATACCATTTCTTGTCGGGCAATTCCACCACTTCTACCAAGTGAGCATCAGGGTTTTCGCCGACGCACTTCATGCCGGCTGCCTCAAATTGCGCACGATACTCTTCGTTGAACTCGAAACGATGGCGATGGCGCTCGCTGATGTGGGTCGAGCCGTAAGCCGCTGCCACCTTGGAGCCCTCCTTGAGAACGCAGTCGTAGGCGCCCAGACGCATTGTGCCGCCCATATTGGAGATGCTCTTCTGCTCCTCCATAAGGTCGATAACGTTGTAAGGGGTCTGCGGATTCATCTCGGTGCTGTTGGCATCCTTGAGGCCGAGCACGTTGCGCGCGTACTCAATAACCATGCACTGCATGCCAAGGCAGATGCCGAATGTAGGCTTGTCGTGTTCGCGGCACCATTTCAAGGCAGCAAACTTGCCTTCGATGCCACGCTGGCCGAATCCTGGAGCCACTACCACGCCGTCCATGTCCTTAAGCAACTCTTCGACGTTGCCGTCGTTGATCTTCTCGGAATGGATGCTCACGAGTTTCAGTTTATGGTTGTTGTAGGTTGCTGCCTGGAACAAAGCCTCGTTGATCGACTTGTAGGCATCCTGCAGTTCGACATACTTGCCCACCAGACCGATTGTAACCGTTTCTGTGGCGCTTTTCATCTTGTCGAGGAAGTTGACCCACTGAGTCATGTCAGGCTCGCCCTCGTAAGGCGTATTGGTCTTCTTGAGGATAATCTCGTCGAGATGCTGCGCGTGCATGCCCATAGGCACCTCGTAGATGCTCGGCATGTCGATGGATTGAATTACAGCATCCGGCGAAACGTTGCAGAACAGAGCCACCTTGCGGCGCATAGCCACTGGGATGTCCTTCTCCGTGCGGAGAATCAACACGTCAGGCTGGATACCCACCTCCTGCAACTGCTTTACAGAGTGCTGCGTCGGCTTCGTCTTCAACTCCTTCGCCGCGTTGAGGAACGGCACATAAGTCAAGTGGATGCAGATGCAGTTCGAGCCAAGCTCCCACTTCAACTGGCGCATGCTCTCGAGGAACGGCAACGACTCGATGTCGCCCACCGTGCCGCCAATTTCAGTAATCACGAAGTCATATTTGCCCGTGTTGCCAAGAAGCTTCACGTCGCGCTTGATTTCGTCGGTGATGTGAGGGATGATCTGCACCGTCTTGCCCAGATAGTCACCGCGGCGCTCCTTGTCGATCACGCTCTGGTACACGCGACCAGTAGTGATGTTGTTGGCGCGCGTGGTGTGCACATTGGTGAAACGCTCATAGTGACCGAGGTCGAGGTCGGCTTCGTGGCCGTCGACAGTCACGTAGCATTCGCCGTGTTCGTAGGGGTTAAGCGTACCCGGGTCGATGTTGATGTACGGGTCAAACTTTTGGATTGTCACTCTAAAGCCGCGAGATAAAAGCAATCGGGCCAATGACGAAGAGATGATTCCTTTGCCAAGCGAAGAAACCACGCCTCCGGTTACGAAGATGTATTTCGTTTCCACTCTGAATATTATTTTTTGCAAAGATAGTGCAAGCCGAGGAGAAAAGCAAAATCAAGCTCGCTTGAATTTTGCTTTCCCGAGGCGCAGCCTATCTTATTTAAAGATAGTGCAAATCGAGAGCAAAGAAAAGAGCTCGCTCAATTTTCTTTGCCGAGATGTAGCCTATCTTATAATGACATTCTAATTATTCTACCAATCAATGGGAATTGGAATAGAGGGACTTGGTAAATTTTGCCGCCAGACAGAATTTTCCAAATTCCAATCCCGAATCCGTATGTTTTGCAGCAGATTACTCGGGCATAAACAACAAGAAAGGATAGCGATGCTCGCTATCCTTTCCTATAATAGTATCGAGAATACTCTTGTTATTCTGCTGCTTTCTCTTCTGCTGGTGCTTCAGTTGCTGGAGCTTCAGCTGCAGGAGCTGCTTCAGCAGCTACCTTGCGAGAGCGGCGTGTACGAGTAGTTTTCTTCTTGGCTGCTGTCTTGAGCATGTTTTCGTCGTAGTCAACGAGCTCGATGAAGCAAGTCTTAGCGTTGTCGCCAAGACGGTTGCCAGTCTTGATGATACGGGTATAGCCACCTGGACGGTCAGCAATTTTCTGAGCGATTTCCTGGAACAGTTCAGTCACTGCATTCTTGTTTTGCAGATAGCTGAACACAACACGACGTGAGTTTGTAGTGTCGTCCTTGGCGCGGTTGATGATTGGCTCTGCATAGACACGCAATGCTTTAGCCTTTGCCAATGTAGTGAAAATGCGCTTGTGCATGATGAGTGAAATCGTCATGTTTGCCAATGTGGCATCCAAGTGCGCTTTCTTACGGCTTAAGTGATTGATTTTCTTATTATGTCTCATTGTAGTTATTCTTTATCTAATTTGTACTTTGAAATATCCATTCCAAACGAAAGGTTCAGGCTGGCCAGGAGTTCGTCGAGCTCGGTGAGCGACTTCTTACCGAAGTTGCGGAACTTCAACAAGTCAGTCTTGTTGAATTGTACGAGTTCGCCGAGAGTTTCAACCTCTGCGCTCTTCAAGCAGTTGAGGGCACGCACTGAGAGATCCATGTCGGTAAGCTTCGACTTGAGGAGTTGGCGCATGTGGAGCACTTCCTCGTCAAATTCCTCGTTGCTTTCCGACTCTGTAGTCTCGAGGGCGATCTTCTCGTCGGAGAAGAGCATAAAGTGATGAATCAAGATTTTTGCAGCCTCTTTCAATGCTTCTTTCGGATGGATAGATCCGTCAGTAGAAATCTCAAGAACCAATTTTTCGTAGTCGGTCTTTTGCTCTACACGATAGTTCTCTACTGCATACTTCACATTGACAATCGGAGTATAGATTGAGTCGATGGCGATGACGTCGATAGC
Organism: Senegalimassilia sp.; assembly: GCA_963590085.1. Lineage (GTDB taxonomy): Bacteria > Bacteroidota > Bacteroidia > Bacteroidales > Muribaculaceae > Limisoma. The sequence goes on from CAVAOU010000018.1 coordinate 6,746, forward strand.
GTCAGTTGGCTGACGGTTTTCATCGGCTGGCACATAGCCACGACCCTTGTTGATTGTAAAGTCCATCGTGAACGAAGCCACAGTTGGATCTAAATGACAAATCACCAAGTCAGGATTCAATACCTCGAATCCGCTAAGTTCGTTGCCCAAATCACCGGCTGTCAAGACTTCTTTGCCCGATACGTTGATTTTGCCCGCGGTTGGCTCCTCGCTCTCAACAAGATGTTTGAAACGCACCTTCTTGAGGTTGAGGATAATGTTTGTCACATCCTCGATTACCCCAGGGATTGTTGCAAACTCGTGTTTCACTCCGTCTATACGGATAGACGAGATAGCATAACCCTCGAGCGAAGAAAGAAGGATTCTTCGCAAGGCGTTGCCGACGGTTACACCGTAACCCGGCTCCAACGGACGGAATTCGAATTTTCCGTAGCGGTTGTCCGCCTCGAGCATTAATACTTTATCAGGTTTCTGAAATGCTAAAATAGCCATGGATATTACAATTTATTATTTAGAATACAACTCGACGATTGCTTGTTCCTTGATGTTCTCTGGGATATCTTCACGCGCTGGCAAGTGAAGCAATTTGCCTCCCTTGATGCTTTCGTCCCACTCCAACCAAGGATATTTGCTGTGGTTGAAGCCAGCCAAAGCGTCTGCGATGTTCTCCAAAGATTTTGATTTCTCGCGAACTGCAACAACATCGCCTGGCTTAACGCTGTAAGATGGGATGTTGAGCACACCACCGTTGACAGTGATGTGGCGGTGAGAAACCAACTGACGTGCAGCTGCACGTGTAGGAGCGATTCCCAAACGATAAACTACATTGTCGAGACGAGCCTCGAGCAATTGCAACAATACCTCACCGGTGATACCTTTGGTGTGCTCGGCCTTCTCGAAGAGATTGCGGAACTGCTTCTCCAAAACGCCGTAAGTGTATTTGGCTTTCTGCTTTTCGAGCAACTGCTTGCCATACTCGGAAGTCTTTCTTCTCTTGTTGGCACCATGCTGACCTGGAGCGTAGTTCTTCTTCGAAAGAACTTTGTCCTCGCCGAAAATAGGTTCGCCGAATTTTCTTGCTATTTTACTTTTTGGTCCAGTATATCTAGCCATTTTTTAGTCTTTTTAAAATTAAAGTTTTTATCGAATCCGCCTAGTGCAGCCGCGATTGCAGAGAGGTGGTTGATAGTGCAATCTATTTCACATCGGCTGGATCCTTAGTAATATTTATATCAGAGATTATACTCTTCTTCTCTTAGGAGGACGGCATCCATTGTGTGGAAGCGGTGTTACGTCGATGATCTCTGTCACTTCGATTCCTGCTCCGTGCACTGTACGGATAGCTGACTCACGTCCGTTACCCGGTCCCTTGACGTAGGCTTTCACCTTACGCAATCCAAGATCGTAAGCAACCTTTGCGCAATCCTGCGCTGCCATTTGAGCTGCATACGGTGTGTTCTTTTTCGATCCTCTGAAACCCATCTTGCCGGCGCTCGACCAGCTGATGACTTGTCCCTCACTGTTTGCTAAGCACACAATGATGTTGTTGAAAGATGAGTGTACATGCAACTGACCGACACCGTCGATCTTGACATTTCTCTTCTTTGCTGCGACTGTTTTTTTTGCCATACTTTAATTTTATTTAGTAGCTTTTTTCTTGTTAGCAACTGTCTTTTTGCGACCCTTACGAGTGCGCGCGTTGTTCTTCGTGCTCTGTCCACGCACTGGAAGACCATTACGGTGACGGATGCCACGATAGCAACCGATATCCATCAATCGCTTGATGTTCAATTGGATCTCGCTACGGAGATCACCTTCTACTTTGTAGTCTGCTCCGATTACCTCACGCACGGCTGCTGCCTGTGCATCGGTCCAATCTTGCACCTTGATGTCTTTGTCAACGCCTGCCTTTGCCAAGATCTTGTTGGCTGAGCTGCGGCCGATGCCGAAGATATATGTAAGGGCAATTTCTCCTCTCTTATTTTGGGGCAAGTCTACACCTACTATACGTACTGCCATATACTATTATAATTTTTTTGCAAAAATAATAAAATTATCCTTGACGTTGTTTTAATTTCGGATTTTTCTTGTTGATTACATACACGCGTCCTTTTCTTCTGACGATTTTGCTGTCGGCCGTGCGTTTCTTTACTGAAGCTCTTACTTTCATTTTTATTTCTTTTTTTATTTGTATCTAAAAGCAATTCTGCCCTTCGAGAGGTCGTAAGGCGACATTTCGACTCTTACCTTGTCTCCCGGAAGGATCTTGATGTAATGCATACGCATTTTTCCGGAGATGTGGGCTGTAATCTGATGGCCGTTTTCAAGTTCTACCTTGAACATTGCGTTCGACAAAGCCTCTACAATCACTCCGTCTTGTTCTATTGCTGCTTGTTTTGACATAAATTCTTTTTTCTTTTGTGATTTACCGTTGTTTCTGTTCTATTGTCGGGTTTCTCCTTCAATAAACTCGAATGAAGAAAGGATTTCAGCTTTGCCGCCTCGGATGGCTACCGTATGCTCGAAGTGAGCCGACGGCTTGCGGTCTTTGGTGCGGCATGTCCAGCCGTCACGCTCAATGACGATGTTGCGGCTGCCCATGTTGATCATCGGTTCGATGGCGATGCACATGCCCTCCTTTATCAGGGGGCCGACACCAGGGCGTCCGTAGTTGGGCACGGCTGGCTCCTCATGGAGTTTCTTGCCGATGCCGTGACCAGTCATCTCGCGCACCACAGTGAAACCGCGCTTTTCGCAATAGGTCTGCACTGCGTTTCCAATGTGACCGATGCGGTTGCCGACCACTGCCTGCGCTATTCCCTCGTAGAGGGCAGCCTTGGTGGTGTCGAGCAGTTCTCGCACGCGGGGTTCGATTTCGCCCACTGCAAAAGTGTAGGCCGAGTCGCCGTTGTAGCCATCAACGATGGCGCCACAATCGATCGACACTATATCGCCCTCGCGAAGGGTCGCGTTGGATGGGATGCCGTGCACAATGGTTTCGTTGACCGAAACGCAGAGTGTGTTGGGATAACCGGCATAGCCGAGGAATCCAGGGATTCCGCCATTGTCTCTAATGAACTCTTCTGCTATCTTGTCAAGTTTCAGCGTCGTAATCCCTGGTGCAATCCACTTCGACAATTCGCCGAGCGTTTTCCCCACCAGGAGATTACTTACACGCATCAACTCTATTTCTTCATCTGTTTTCAGATAAATCATCTTTGGTACCCGTCAAATTAATATCCCGAACCAGTGGTACGGCCTTTTAATTTTCCTGATTTCATCAAGCCGTCGTAGTGGTGCATCAACAGATGGCTTTCAATCTGCTGCAGTGTGTCGAGCACTACACCTACCATAATCAGCAATGATGTTCCTCCAAAGAACTGTGCAAAACTGTGTGTCACGCCGCAGATTCTTGCGAATGCAGGCATGATTGCCACAATACCCAAGAAGATTGATCCCGGAAGGGTGATTCTCGACATGATTGAGTCGAGGTAGTCGGCAGTTTTCTTGCCTGGCTTCACACCTGGGATAAATCCATTGTTGCGCTTCATATCCTCCGACATCTGGGTCGGGCGCACAGTGATTGCTGTGTAGAAATATGTAAACGCTACAATCATCAAGAAGTAAATGAAATTATACCAGAATCCCTCCATGTTGGTGAGAGCTTTGACAATCGAGCTTGCCTCGCCACGTGAGCCGAAGCCTGCCAATGTCAACGGGATGAACATGATTGCCTGTGCAAAGATGATAGGCATCACACCCGCTGCGTTCACCTTCAATGGGATGTACTGGCGCGCACCGCCATATTGCTTGTTGCCAACAATGCGCTTTGCATATTGTACAGGCACCTTGCGTGTACCCTGCACCAAAAGCACTGCGCCAAGGATGACAGCGAACAAAAGAACGATTTCAATTACGAGCATTACCAAGCCACCTTGTGCCGAAGAAATACGACCGGTGAACTCCTCGAGGAACGCTCCTGGCAGACGCGCGATGATACCGATAAGGATGATGAACGATATACCGTTGCCGACGCCCTTGTCAGTGATGCGCTCACCGAGCCACATGATGAACATGCTGCCGGCGGCGAGAATCACCGTCATATAGGTTTTGTCGAGCCACGTCAATGCCAATGCGCCATGAGAAGCAGAGTTAACTTGATATTCCAAGTTGAACAGATAGGCTGGAGCCTGGAGAAGAAGAATCAACACTGTAAGATAACGAGTGTACTGATTAATCTTCATGTGGCCGCTTTCGCCTTCACGCTGCAACTTCTGGAACGATGGAAGAACCATTCCCAACAATTGGATCACGATCGAAGCCGTGATGTAAGGCATGATACCCAAAGCGAATATCGACGCCTGGCTAAACGCACCGCCCGAGAACATGTCGAGCAACTGCATCAAGCCCTTGTTGGTGAAATCCTTCATCGCTGACAGCTGATTCGGATCGATACCCGGAAGGACTACATAGCAGCCCACCCGGTATACCAAAATCAATAGAAAAGTCACGACAAGACGCTTGCGCAAATCTTCTATCTTCCAAATATTTTTTATGGTATCAACTAATCTCATCTTTTACAATTTTTCGATAGAGCCACCAGCAGCTACAATCAACTCTTCTGCTTTCTTTGAGAAGGCGTGTGCCACTACTTCCAATTTCACTGTCAAGGCACCGTTGCCGAGCACTTTCACCTTCTGTTTGCCATTGATGAAACCTGCAGCAATCAAATCCTCTACAGTTACTTTTGTAAGGTTCTTGGCAGTAGCCAATTTCTCAAGTACGTCTACGTTGATAGCTTTGTACTCTACACGGTTAATATTTTTGAATCCGTATTTAGGCACACGGCGCTGCAATGGCATCTGACCACCCTCGAAACCAATCTTGCGAGAGTAACCCGAACGTTGCTTAGCACCCTTGTGTCCACGTGTAGAAGTACCACCCATACCTGAACCTGGGCCGCGGCCGATTCTTCTACGAGATGAAGTAGCGCCTACGGCTGGTTTCAAATTACTTAAATCCATAGTCAATTTTATTGTTTTTAAGCGTTCGTTACTTCTACAAGGTGACGAACTCGTTTAACCATACCCAAGATTTGAGGAGTTGCTTCCTTCTCAACCTCTTGATTCATTTTTCTCAATCCAAGTGCGTCGAGTGTTCTCTTTTGCACAGCAGGGCAGTTGATTCTGCTCTTTGTTTGCTTAATCTTAATAGTTGCCATGATCATTCACATTTTTAACCATTAAACACTACATCCAACGACACTCCGCGGTTCTGAGCCACGGTCATCGGGCTACGCATCTCGTCGAGGGCACCAAATGTTGCCTTCACCAAGTTGTGTGGGTTTGAGCTGCCCTTTGACTTGCAAAGCACGTCAGTGATTCCTACACTCTCCAATACGGCACGCATTGCACCACCGGCCTTCACACCAGTACCCTGAGATGCTGGCTTGAGGATTACGCGCGAACCGCCGAACTTGGCAGCCTGCTCGTGTGGAATTGTGCCTTTGTGAACCGGTACGCGGATGAGGTTCTTCTTTGCTGCCTCTACGCCTTTGGCGATGGCTGCAGTAACCTCATTGGCCTTACCAAGACCCCAACCTACAATGCCGTTCTCGTTGCCGACAACTACGATTGCAGAGAAGCTGAATGCACGTCCACCCTTTGTTACCTTAGTAACGCGGTTGATGGCAACCAGACGGTCCTTCAATTCGATATCGCTCGTTGATTTTACTCTGTTATTTCTCTTTGCCATGTTTTTTAAAATTTAAGTCCTCCGTTGCGAGCAGCGTCAGCCAATGATTTAACTCTACCATGGAACAAATAACCGTTGCGGTCGAAAACAACTTCAGTGATGCCGGCTGCCAATGCCTTCTCAGCGATTGCTTGGCCAACCTTAGCTGCCACTTCAGTCTTAGTTCCTTCTTCGATTCCCTTCGACGATGCGCTGGCAAGAGTCTTGCCTTCGCTGTCGTCTACAAGCTGTACATAAATCTGCTTGTTGCTTCTGAACACTGTCATACGAGGACGCTCGGCTGTGCCCGAAACTTTGCCACGGATGCGTGTCTTGATTTTATTTCTTCTGTCTTGTTTCGTTACCATAATCGTCTTCCTTTATTATTTAGCACTTGCCGATTTACCTGACTTACGACGGATAACCTCGCCGACGAAGCGGATACCCTTGCCCTTGTAAGGCTCAGGCTTGCGGAGGCTGCGGATCTTGGCGCATACCTGGCCAAGAAGTTGCTTGTCGCATGACTCAAGAGTAATCAACGGGTTTTTGTTTCTCTCAGTCTTGGCATCAACCTTGATTTCTGCCGGAAGCTTGAAATAGATGGCGTGTGAATAGCCGAGCGAAAGCTCAAGCACTTGGCCCGATGCTGTTGCACGGTAACCTACGCCGACCAATTCCATTTCTTTCTTGTAGCCTTCTGAAACGCCGACAACCATGTTGTGGATCAAAGCACGTACCAAACCGTGGTGTGAACGGTGCTCGAT
>CAVAOU010000019.1:0-12196 GCA_963590085.1 Senegalimassilia sp.
GGCCTACTGTGCCCCCATTCTTTTTCCCTTCTTCACTAATATGTTGCCAGAAGGGACAAACAGAAAAGTGGTTTGCCGAAACTGGAGGATAGACGAAAAGGACTTTTTCGGACTGCTGCTCAAGATAGCGGCCGTTGATACCATAGGAACCGTAACTGTTAAGGAGATTGTATGATGAGAGAAATCACCGTTTGCCCATCCACCTTAGCATTGGGGCACAGCACATATTCGCCGACAGCCATCAAGCGTTTGTTTGACGGCAAGACAACATCATGTCTTTTGAACTTTGAGATTGACGAGATAAGCAAGAGCAAAGACGGCACTAATGCTATGAACAGGATTTCGGTTTCCGGCGTACAAGAGAAATTTCCTGCCGTATTGGACAAGGGCGTCATAAGATTGTCGGACAAGGATGAGCGATCCCGGTACATTCTCAAGCCAGCCCCTTGGGACAACACGCTTTACACCAGAAAACAAATACCGGCAAACGAACATGTCACCATGCAGATTGCCTCGCAGGTCTATGGAATTGAGACGGCGGAAAACGGCTTGTGCTTTACTCCCAAAGGCGACATGGTCTACATCACTAAGAGATTCGACATCGCAAGCAACGGAAGCAAATATTACATGGAAGACTTTGCTTCATTGCTCGGGAAAAACGAGGCTGAGAACGGGAGTTTCTTCAAGTATGACGCCTCATTCGAAGATATTGCCCGAATGATAAAAAAGTATATTCCGGCATGGATGGTAGCCATGGAAAAATTCTTCAAATTAGTGGTTTTCAACTATATCTATGCCAACGGCGATGACCATCTCAAGAACTTTTCGGTGATAAAGAAAGGGGAGAATTATCTGCTTGCCCCAGCATACGACTTGATGAACACTGCCCTTCACATCGACGGCGATGACCTGGGACTGAACGGCGGCTTGTCGGAGCACATTGAGAAAAGCGATATTTATGACAGGACTGGACATCCTTGCCAACTTGATTTTGAACGATTTGGCCAATTGATAGGACTAAGGAGTAGACGTATCTCTGCAATTCTGAACTCATATACCGAACTGCCATCGAAAGCAGAACAGTTGATTGCTAATTCTTTTCTCAACGACAAGATGAAAAGAACCTACATCCGCATCGTCAAGGAAAGGATTGCCAGGTTCAACAGACCATCAGAATAGTCTCAATTTTACAACAAAAAAGTGCTTATATTTGCCCAAAACTCAAAATAAAAACGACTTTTGGGCAAATATAAGCATAAAAAAACCCGGCGCTGGGGGAATCCGTCAGCGCCGGGTTGTGTGTGGTTATGCCTGCTTGATTACTTTGCTGGGGCTGGTGCAGGAGCGTCCTGCTCTGCCTTTTCTGGCTGTGGCACGAGTTTGATGTCGAATACGATGTAGTCGTAAGGCTTCATTCCTTGCGGTGCCTGTGCGCCTACGTTGATGTAGAATTTGTATTCGCTGCCAACGTGCATTGCAGTCACACCTTCAGCGAGGGCTGGGTGGAGAGCCTGGCCGTATTGTCCAGCAGGGATTGGCTGAGCCTGACCGTTGGTTGATTGAAGCACTGTGCCGTTTTTGTCGGTCATAGTGATGATGGCGTAAGTCATGTCGGAAGCGTTGATTTTGGCGCCTGTGCCTTCTTCAACTACCTCATAGACAACGTCCTTGCCAAGAGTCTTGCCGCCTTTTTTCTTCACGTTGGCGAATACGCTTTCAGTGGCTTTCTTGTTGGCCTGAGCCTCAGCGTCGCTTGCCAACTTCGACTCCTTGATTGTGCTTACGAGCGACTGGAGTTGCTCCTGAAGTTTGGCTGGGTCAACGGCTACAGAGTCGGCAGCGATGGCCTGCTTGAACGATTCGAGCACTGCAGAGCGGCTAACACCGAATTCCTTCTCGAAATACTGGAGGTTGCCGAGGAACTGCAAGCCCATCTGCAAGCCCTGCAGATAAGAGCGGCCAGCCTTGGTAGTGTCGGCAGCGAGAGCCACCTTCACGCCCTTGAGAAACTCAGCCTTGTCAGCGCGGAGGCTGTCGGGAGTGTACTGCTCCTGTTGGCTGTATTGGTATGCAAACATTTGGCCAATTGCAATGGCGAGGCTGTCCTGCTGTGCTGCAACGTTGCTCGAAGAGTCGGAAGCAGAGCCTTTACATCCGGTGAAAGCGAGCATCAACGCTGCTACGCCGGTGAGAATCAATTTCTTCATTTTCTTTATTGAGTTTTGATTGTTGTTACTTTTTGATTACGCGGAGGAGTTCCACATCGAAGATGAGCGCCATGTTAGGGCCAATCACGCCGCCTGCGCCGTTAGGACCGTAGGCGAGGTTTGAAGGGATGTAGAGACGCCATTTGTCGCCTTCGTGCATCATTTGGAGAGCCTCAACCCATCCTGGAATCACCTGCGTAACGCCGAACGATGCCGGCACGCCGCGCTCCACTGAACTGTCGAACACAGTGCCGTCGAGCAGAGTGCCTGTGTAGTGCACTTCCACATTGTCGGAAGCCTTTGGCGAGTCGCCGTTGCCCGAGGCAATTACCTCATACTGCAAACCGCTTGCCGTAACCTTTATGCCTTCGCGCTTGGCATTTTCTGCAAGGAAAGCCTCGCCATTCTTGAGGTTAACCTCGCCAGCCTTTGCTGCTTCGGCCTGCATCTCTGCCTCGAGTTGGGTGAAGTATTCCTGAACGATGCGCTTAGCCTCGTCGTAGGTCATCTCAGGCTTTGTGCCGTCGTAGACCGCAGCCACACCGGCTGCAAAATCCTTAGCGTCGATAGTCTTGATGCCAGAGCCTTTGAAGTTGTGGCCCATGCTCATACCAAGAGCGTAACTTAATTTATCCATATCTATTAATTAATATTCCGACGGCAAAATTAATGCTATTTTGCCGTCGGAATGTATTTTATTCATCAAAAATAATTAAACTCGCGTAAATATTATTTCACGCCAACGAGTTCCACGTCAAAGACGAGTGTCTCGTTAGGACCAATCATGCCGCCGGCGCCGTTAGGACCGTAGCCGAGGTCGCCAGGAATGTAGAAGCGGTATTTGGCGCCTGGGCTCATGAGAGTGAGGCCTTCGCTGAAGCCCTTCACCACGCGCTGGAGCGGGAACTCCTGCACCTGACCCTGACCGTTGTCAAACACAGAGCCGTCGATGTGGCGTCCTTCGTATTTCACCATTGCAGTCTGGTTCATTGTAGGCTTCGCGCCCTTGCCTTCCTTGATAACCTTGTAGACAAGGCCGCTGGCAGTTTTCTTGAGCGACTTGTCGGCCTTCATCTCCTTCTCGATGAATTCAGCACCAGCCTTGGCGTTGGCTTCAGCCTCCTTCTTGTCGTACTGTGGCTGCTGTTGTTGCTGCGCTTGTGGAGCGATGCGCTGCATTATTTCCTCAAAGGCTTTTTCCATGTCGCGGGTGTCGACGTCCTCTTTTGCGGTAAACGACTTGATGAAGTATTCGAGAATGATTTTCTTGTTGAGTTCAACCTTTAACTGGTGCTTGAAGCCCTCAACGCTACCTACAAGATATTGAGCAGCAAAACTCATACCGCCAAGGCGGCTGCGCAGTTTTGTTTGCTCGTCGCCTGTTGCCTTCTCAACCTTGTTCATAAGGTCCATGCCAATGGTCTGGAGAGAGTCGAGCGGAGTGGTGAGTCCGATTTCAACACCCTTTACAATCTCGTTGCGGTCGGCAGTAGAGTCGCACATTGTCTTGAATTCGGCACCATAGATTGAGCCCATATACATTGAAAGCGAGTCGGCAGTGGTCTTCACCTCAACCTCGCTTTTGGCTTTGTTGCTGCAGCCCACAACCATCAGCACGATGGCTATGGCAGCAATGTGAAATAGTTTCTTCATTATTATGTTTTTATAATTTCAGTCTGCAAAAGTAGTGATTATTCGACTACTAAGCACTACAACTCCCAACGAAAAAGAAAAAATGTTTTGCTATATAAAAACAAATTAATAACTTTGTATCTATAATTCATCAATATATGAACCTCGCCAAACAATTTGAAGTAAAATACTTGAGTGATGCAATTGAATTTATCAATTCACTCGATGGCAAAGTGAAAAACAAGATTCTTTACGACATTACGAGAGCCCAATATGAAAGAAATAATGAATTGTTCAAGAAATTGACAGATGACATATGGGAATTTCGCACTCGTTATCAAGGAACCGCTTATCGGCTGCTTGCCTTTTGGGACAAGAACACACGGTCATTGGTAGTTGCTACTCACGGGTTTATAAAGAAAAAACAGAAAACCCCTTCAAATGAAATAAAGCGAGCCCAAGAATTGATGAAAAAATATTATGAACTATAAGAAGTACGGTGTTATGGAAAAAATGAAAGTTTATACACAAGAGGAGGCTTTAGACTTGACTCTTGGAAAGAAAGGCACTCCTTTGCGCGATGACTACGAAGCAAAGGTGGAAGACTATCTTGTAGGCCTTGCCATTCGCAAAGCAAGAGAATCGAAAAATCTTACACAGGAACAACTCGGTGAACGTATAGGCGTCCAGCGTGCAAGAATCTGCAGCATAGAGAAAGGCGTAAACCTCAGACTTTCCACTTTGCGCAGAATTTTTTCGGCACTTGATCTTAAGGTTTCTCTCGACATAGCAGACGGTCAAAAAATTGCACTCTGCTAAAAGTTACAAGAATAAATAAAAAAGGACTGCGCCCGTCGGTGCAGTCCTTTTTTGTTTATATTGATTTTTTCTTTCTACAAATATTTGTCGCCGAATTTGGTTTTCACCTCGTTGACGTACTGCTTTATTTTCTGCTCTTCGGAGAGAGGGCAGATGAGCAGGATGTCGTCGTTGTCGGCCACGATGTAGTCCTTCAGTCCCGACGCCACGATGAGTTTTTCCTTCTTTGCGGCGAAGACGTTGCCTTCGCAGTTGCTTATCACCGTGCGGCAGTTGTGGATCACGTTGTGGTTTTCAGCCTTTGGCGACTTCTCGTAGTATGCGCCCCACGATCCGAGGTCGCTCCAGCCTATGTCTACGCACTCCACAAACACGTTGCTGCTCTTTTCCATCACGGCGTAGTCAATCGAAATGTTGGGGCATGCCGGGAATTCCTTGTTGATAAATGTTTCCTCCTTCTTAGTGCCAAACGAGCCGAGACCCTTGTCGAAGCGCATGGCAATGTCGGGGCAATAGTCGTGGAAGGCATCGATGATGGCGTCGGCCGACCAGAGGAAGATGCCCGAGTTCCAGAAAAACTCGCCGCTCTTTACAAACACTTTTGCCAGTTCCTCGTTAGGCTTTTCCGTGAAAGTCTTCACCTTGGTGATGCCCTCTTCAGCCTCCTCCTTGCTAATCTGGATGTAGCCGTAGCCCGTTTCCGGACGGTTAGGCTTGATGCCGAGAGTGAGCAGGCCGTTGCGTTGGCGCGACAGGAAGTCGAAACCCTTCACCACGCTGCTGCGGAAAGCGTCCTCCTTGAGGATAAGGTGGTCGGACGGAGTGACGAGCATCATCGCGTTAGGGTTGATGGCACGCACATGGTAGGCTGCCCAGGCGATGCACGGCGCCGTGTTGCGGCGGTCGGGCTCGAGGAGTATCTGGTCGTCGGCGAGGTCGGGGAGTTGTTTCTTTACCAGGGGAGCATATTGCTCGTTGGTGATTGCGAGAATGTTTCTTACAGGCACAATTTCCGCCACGCGGTCGAAAGTCATCTGAAGCAGCGAGCGGCCAGTGCCGAAGAAGTCGATAAACTGTTTTGGGGCTGACGATTTGCTGAACGGCCAAAACCGGCTGCCAACGCCGCCACACATAATTACACAATATCTGTTTTCCATCATTAATCGATGCGTTAGTTTAGGTTTGAATCATTTGTACCGCTAAGGTAACAAACACTTTTCAAATTGTCAAATAAAATTTTTCCACTCAGGTTCATAACAACGCTGTTGACAAGTTATAAACAATCTTCCATGCTGACAGTCAGCACTGTTTCTATATTATCAACACGTTGTTAACAACTGTTGTCAACGCATTGTTGAGAAGAATTGCCACATCACAATGCCGGCAGTTATCGACACGTTGAGCGAGTGTTTGGTGCCGTATTGCGGGAGTTCTATGCAGCAGTCGGCCTTGTCGACCACCTCCTGCTTCACGCCCTTCACCTCATTGCCAAGCACCACGGCATATTTGCCACACTTATCAACAACGAAGTCGAGCATATTAACACTGCCGTTAACTTGCTCAATGGCACACACTTGGTAGCCGTCGCGCTGAAGGTTTTCAACAAGACTTTCAACATTATCAACATGCTCCCACTCTACGGAATCCTCCGCGCCGAGCGCCGTCTTGTGGATGTCCGGGCTGGGAGGGGTGGCTGTGATGCCGCACAGATAGATTTTTTCAACAAGAAAGGCGTCGGCTGTGCGGAAAATAGAACCTATGTTGTTGAGACTGCGCACATCGTCGAGCACCACCACCAGCGGCAACTTGCTGACCTTATGATATTCCTCGCACGACACGCGCGCAAGTTCTTCCATCGATTTCTTCTTCATCTTCTTTTTTAATTTACTGACTGCAAAGGTAGTAAAAAGGCGAGAGTGGAGCGGTAGGAGAGGGTAGTGAAAATGGTGTTGATAACCTGTTGACAAGCGTTGAAAACCTATCAACAAATATTGAAAGAAAAAACTTGCATTCTATAAATCAGTGCGGTATGCACAAAACTTTTGCAACTCCAAAAAAGTTAGCGTAAAACAATTATCGCTGATTAAACACCTTTTCAACACTCCCAACGTCGGAAAATCGTAAGAATTTACTAACTTTGCCAATTGTTTACAGGGTGTTGATAAAACCTCTATAAAACTGAAAAATAAGGGAATTGCCTGTTGATAGACTATTGATAACGCAAGCGATTGCGTCAATAACTTAAAAAGCAAGAAAACGGCTGAAAAGTTACTATAGTTATCAACGCGCTAATAGTAACAACATAAAATTCCTTTTTAAAAACAAAAAAGAAAAATATATAAAATAATAACTGTGGATAAAGGTTACGTAGATGCTCCCATTGAGGAGGGGATAGACTTGGTTAAAGAGATAGCCAGACTGAAGAAGGAAAAGAATGCAGTGATTCTTGCCCACTACTATCAGCGTGACGAGGTGCAGGCCATTGCCGACTTCATCGGCGACAGTTTGGCGCTGGCCCAGAAGGCGGCGCAAACGGAGGCCGACGTGATTGTGAGTTGCGGAGTGAACTTCATGGGCGAAACGGCGAAGATCCTGTCGCCGAAGAAAAAGGTGCTTGTGCCCGACCTCAATGCCGGCTGTTCGCTTGCCGACAGTTGCAAGGCTGCCGACCTGCAGAAATTCATCGACGAGAATCCTGGCCACATCGTGGTGAGTTACGCCAACACCACAGCCGACGTCAAGGCGCTGACCGACGTGGTTGTCACTTCGTCGAACGCCTGCCAGATTGTGGAGAGTTTTCCGAAGGATCAGAAAATTATCTTTGGTCCGGATCGCAACCTGGGCAACTACATCAACAGCCTCACCGGACGGCAGATGAAACTGTGGGACGGTGCGTGCATGGTTCACGAGAAATTTTCGCTGTCGAAACTCGTGGGACTGAAGCAGCAGTATCCCGAGGCAAAGGTGCTCGCTCATCCGGAGTGCAAGAAGAGCCTGCTCGTGCTTGCCGACAAGGTTGGTTCAACGAAAGGTTTGCTCGACTATGCCATCAAGTCGGACGCCCGCCAGTTTATCGTGGTTACGGAGTCGGGCATCCTCTACGAGATGAAGAAGGCGTGCCCTGACAAGGAATTCATCCCTGCGCCGCCCGACGACAGCACATGCGCCTGCAACGAATGCTTCTACATGCGCATGAACACTCTTGAGAAAATCTACAACTGCCTCAAGTTTGAGGCTCCCGAAATAGAAATCAGCGAGGAACTGTGTGAAAAGGCTGTGCGCCCAATCAACAAGATGCTCGAGATTTCAAAAAACCTTGGTTTGATTAAATAAAAAAAACTACAATATATGGAATACAATCACAAAGAGATAGAACAACGCTGGCAACAGTATTGGAAAGACAACAATGTCTACAAAACGGAAATCGACGAGTCGCGTCCTAAATACTACGTGCTCGACATGTTTCCTTATCCGTCGGGAGCAGGTCTCCATGTGGGTCACCCTCTCGGCTACATTGCCTCCGACATCTTCTCGCGCTACAAGCGCCTCCAGGGCTTCAATGTGCTCCACCCTATGGGCTACGACGCCTACGGCTTGCCTGCTGAGCAGTATGCCATCCAGACAGGCCAGCATCCTGAGGTAACGACCGTCAACAACATCAACCGCTACCGCGAGCAACTCAACAAGATTGGTTTCTGCTACGACTGGAGCCGCGAACTCAAGACTTGCGATCCTGAGTACTACAAATGGACGCAGTGGGCATTCATCAAGATGTTCAAGAGTTACTACGACCTCAAGAGCAACAAGGCTGAAAGCATCGACAAACTGATTGCCGCCTTCGAGAGCAACGGCACAGACGGCGTAGAGGCAGCCTGCGGCGAAGAGTTGCACTTCACTGCCCAGGAGTGGAAGGCTATGGACGAGAAGCAGCAGAGCGACGTGCTGATGAACTACCGCATCGCTTACCGCGGCAAGACGATGGTGAACTGGTGCGCAAAACTCGGCACCGTGCTTGCCAACGACGAGGTGAGCGAGGGTGTGTCTATCCGCGGCGGCTATCCTGTGGAGCAGAAGGTGATGAACCAGTGGTGCCTTCGCGTGTCGGCCTACGCTCAGCGCTTGCTTGACGGTCTCGACACCATCGACTGGACCGACTCGCTGAAAGAAACTCAGCGCAACTGGATAGGCCGTTCGGAAGGTGCGGAGATGAACTTCAAGGTAGTGGGACAGGATCTCAACCTCGAAATCTTCACCACGCGTGCCGACACAATCTTCGGCGTTACCTTTATGGTACTTGCTCCGGAGAGCGAATATGTTGAAAAACTCGTTACGGCAGAGCAGCGCGAAGCCGTAGACAAATATCTTGCTGAAATCAAGCACAAGACAGAGCGTGAGCGCCTTATCGACAAACAAGTGTCGGGCGTGTTCTCTGGCTCTTATGCTGTCAATCCGCTTACAGGCAAGGAAATTCCGGTATGGATCAGCGACTATGTGCTTGCCGGCTACGGCACAGGCGCCATCATGGCAGTGCCAGCCCACGACAGCCGTGACTACGCGTTTGCGCGCCACTTCAATCTCCCAATCATTCCGCTGATTGAAGGCTGCGACGTGTCGGAAGAGAGTTTCGACGCCAAGGAAGGCAAGATGATCAACTCGGCAGGCGAGGAACTCAACCTCAACGGCATGGAGGTGAAGGAAGCCATCGCCGCTACTAAGAAATTCATCAAGGAAAAAGGCATTGGTAAGGTAAAAGTCAACTACCGTCTGCGCGACGCCATCTTCAGCCGCCAGCGCTACTGGGGCGAGCCGTTCCCTGTCTACTATAAGGACGGCGTTCCTCACGTGCTCGACGAGGACAAGTTGCCTCTCGAACTGCCGGAGGTCGACAAGTTCTTGCCTACCGAAACAGGCGAGCCTCCATTGGGACGCGCCAAAAACTGGAACACTGCCGAAGGCTATCCCTACGAACTCTGCACAATGCCGGGCTTCGCAGGTTCGTCGGCCTACTATCTGCGCTATATGGATCCTCGCAACCACGAGGCATTAGTTTCTAAGCAGGCTGATGAATACTGGCGCAACGTGGATCTCTATATCGGCGGCACGGAGCACGCTACGGGTCACCTTATCTATAGCCGTTTCTGGAACAAGTTCTTGTTTGACAACGGTGTTGTTTGCGAGGAAGAGCCATTCAAAAAACTCATCAACCAGGGCATGATTCAGGGCCGTTCAAACTTCGTTTACCGCATCAAGGACACCAACACATTCGTGTCCTACGGATTGAAGAAAAACTACGACACTACGCCTATCCACGTGGATGTGAACATCGTGAGCAACGACATCCTCGATGTGGAGAAGTTCAAGGCATGGCGTCCGGAATTCAACAACGCTGAGTTTATTCTCGAGGACGGCAAATATGTTTGCGGCTACGCCGTAGAAAAGATGTCGAAATCGATGTTCAACGTGGTCAACCCTGACGACATCGTAGAGCACTACGGCGCCGACACTCTCCGCCTCTACGAGATGTTCCTCGGCCCGTTGGAGCAGAGCAAGCCTTGGGACACCAACGGCATCGACGGTGTGAACCGCTTCCTCAAGAAGTTGTGGAACCTCTTCTACAAGGGCGACACTCTTCTCGTGAGCGACGACAAGCCGTCGGCTGAAGCGCTCAAGTCGGTCCACAAACTCATCAAGAAGGTTACTTGGGACATTGAGCACTTCTCCTACAACACCTCGGTGAGCGCGTTCATGATTTGCGTTAACGAACTCTCGGCAGCGAAGTGCAGCCAGCGCGAAGTGCTGTCGGATCTCGTAGTGCTTCTCGCACCGTTCGCTCCCCACATCGCTGAAGAGTTGTGGCACGCGCTCGGCAACACCACTACGGTGTGCGACGCCGCTTGGCCAAAATACAACGAGGCATACCTCGTCGAGGCTACGGTCAACTACGCCGTTTCATTCAACGGCAAGGCGCGCTTCAACATGCAGGTGCCTAACGGAACCGACAAGGCTGAAGTGGAGCGCATGGCTCGCGAAAACGAGAACTCTGCAAAATGGCTCGACGGTAAGACCATCGTGAAGGTCATCGTGGTGCCAAACAAGATTGTGAACATCGTTGTAAAATAAAACACGGAAAACAACGTTTTATAAAACAAAGGATTAGAAAGATATGAAGAATATTGTATTCGCAACTAACAATAAAAACAAGCTTCAGGAAATAAGAGCAATAGCAGGTGAAGAATACAATATTCTGAGTCTTTCTGAAATAAACTGCCACGACGACATCCCCGAAACGGCCTCCACCCTCGAAGGCAACGCCCTGATAAAGGCGCGCTGGGTGAAGGACAAGTATGGCTACGACTGCTTTGCCGACGATACGGGTCTCGAGGTGGATGCCCTCGACGGGCGGCCGGGCGTTTACTCTGCCCGCTATGCCGGTGAGGACTGCAACTCGGAGCACAACATCGACAAACTGCTCGGCGAACTCGCCGACAAGGCAGACCGCAAGGCGCATTTCCGCACGGTCATCGCCCTTATCGAAGGCACTGAGGTGCACGAGTTTGAGGGACGCATCGACGGCACCATTGCCGCCAGCCGCCACGGCGAAGGCGGATTTGGCTACGACAAGGTCTTTGTGCCCGCGGGCGAAAGCTGCACGTTTGCCGAGATGAAGGCAGAAGAAAAAAATGCCATAAGCCACAGGGCTAAAGCCACTGAAAAATTAATTGCCTTTCTAAAAAAGACACTATGATGAAAAAAACAACTTTTGCAGCGTTGTTGCTGCTTGTAATGTCGACAGTCACTGCAATTGCCCAGGAGGTGGGCAGTTGGAGCATATATCCAGTGTTTTCGGGCACCGCAAGCACCCGCCTTATCGACACCGACAGCAAGGTCTACTACCTCGCCGACGGATGGCTCTACAGTTACGACAAGAGTGCCGACGAGACGGTCTACTACACGAAAATCAACGGCATGACCGACACCGACATCTCGAGCATCTACTACAACTACGACAAGAAGTTTCTGATGGTGGTCTATTCCAACTCCAACATCGACATTGTGCGCGACAACGGACGCGTGGACAACATCCCCGACCTTAAGAATGTGATTCTTTCGGTGTCGAAAGCAATCAACGATGTGGACTTCGACGGCAATACGGCTTATGTGGCTACCGATTTCGGCTACATGGTGGTGGACTGCGACAAGTGCGTCACCAAGGAGTCGTTCAACTACGGCAAGGCGTTCACTTCAATCCTCGCCACCGACGACTACATCTTTGCCTGCTTCGACAAGAAACTGCAGGTGGCGCAGAAACGCGGTTCGCACTACGAGATTTCGTGCTTCCGCGAAACCACGCTGAAACAAAATGTGTCGATGTACAAGATTTCGTCCACCAGTTTCGTCACCAAGACGGGCTGGCTCTACTATGTGAAGGTTGGCGAAGACCCTACGCAGATAAATGCCATTACCATCGACAGTACCACGCCGGGCAACATCTCTAAGGCTGGTGACTCTGTAATTGCTTCCTACAAAGGTAAATACAT
>CAVAOU010000019.1:12232-12953 GCA_963590085.1 Senegalimassilia sp.
AATCTCTGCCGACGGCACAAAGAACACAGTCACTCTGCCCGACGGCGTCGACGGCACACTGCTGTCGTCCTACAAGAGCAAAGCCCTTTGGAACCTTGATGCCAACGGCTTGCGCCAATTCTTGGTGGATGAGAGTTCAATGACCGTGCTCCACGACTACTATATGCCAAACACCTCGACAGTGATTGAGCCGTACTATCTGAAATACTACAACGGCGCTCTCTACTCGATGAACTCGGGTATTAACTACAAAGGTGCTTCGGCGCGCAAAAACATTGCGCTCTGCATGCTGAAGGACGGCAAATGGACAAACCTTGCGCCTACCGAATACACGCTCACCAACAGCAGTTCGGGCGGCACGCTGAAGAGTCCTTACGGCCTGGCAATCGACCCTAACGACAAGTCGAAGATTTGGTTCGGCACATATTTCGAAGGCGTGTACTGCATCGAGAACGGCAAACAGGTGCAGAAGTTTGACGAAACCAACTCGCCGTTCTACAAAAACTATGTGTGCAACGTCACCGACCTAAAATTTGACAAGGACGGTAACCTCTGGTTCATATTCTTCAACTACAGCAACACTTCCTATGCGCAGATTTATGTTCTGCCGAAGGCTAAACTCTACAGTAGCAGCGTTACGAAGGACGACTTTATAACATATAGCCTTAATAACACTCAGATGAGTTACGAAAACGAGATGCTCGTCACCAAGAGCGGCCGC
>CAVAOU010000020.1:0-12838 GCA_963590085.1 Senegalimassilia sp.
ATAGTAAGACAATGCACGGAGCACTACTGCCTCACGTTTCATCTCTGCAATCTCTTCATCTGTGAATTGACCTTTTGCCTTGTCAATTGTGCGGAGAAACTCGTTGCACATGTTGATTTGGAATGTGAAACGCGACATTGCCTCATAGAGCCAGTGATTGTCGGCTGTCCAAGTGGAGAAGTCCAACTCGTCGATACCGGCGTCGTTCCAGTTCTTACCGATGAGTGTCTCATCAGTTGGGAGCTCCTCAAGGTTCCAAAGTTGACGCATATAAGTACCGGCACCGCCATCGTCAACCGTAATGTCGGAACCACCTTGTGGACCTGAAACTGTCAAGCCGTTGTAGAGTTGATAGAAGAATTCTGTGTATTCTTCTTTTGTAGTCAACTCAGTCTTGCTGTTTGGGTCGTTTGGCTGCATGTCAAGGTCGCCGACGCACGACGGCATTGCCATCACTGAGCATGCAAGGCAGCCATATACCAATATATTTCTGAATTTCTTATTCATGTCTGTAACGATTTAATGATTAGAATTGTGCCACAAGACCGATTGTGAAGGTTACAGGACGAGGATAGACTTGCTTGTCTACACCACCTGCAACTTCTGGGTCAAGACCTTTGTATTTGGTGATAACAAATGGGTTTTGAACGGCTCCGTACAAACGAAGACGAAGGTTGTTCTTCAAAAGTGAAGGCCAAGTGTAGCCGAGCGTGATGTTGTCGCACCGCAAGAAGCTTGCATTCTGTACGAAATAGTCGCTCGTGCCTTGTGTCAAGTTGATCTCTTCGAAGAGGTAAGTGTCGGCCATCAAGTTGCCCAATGGGAGAGATGATGTAGTCGAGATTGAAGAGTTGGCCACTTGCATGTCGTTAAACACGTAGTTACCGAGGCTTGCACGCAATGAGAAACCGAAATCCCAGTTCTTGTAGTTGAACGTATTGGTCCAGTTCATTGTCACCTTAGGATCCTTGCTGTGGTACATATACTTATCGTCGGAGTTGATCACGCCGTCGCCGTTGCGGTCAACAAACATACCCTCGATTGGGTCGCCGTTCTCGTCGTAAACCTGCTCGTATACGTAGAAGCTGTTGGCTGGATAGCCTACCTTGTGGGCAAGCACTGTACCGCCTGTACCTGCAGAGATACCGTCGCCAGTTGCCACGAAGTAACCTGGGTCGTCACCCTTGACAAGTTTAGTGATTTTATTCTTGTTGTAAGCCACGTTGTAAGAAGTTGTCCAAGTGAAGTCCTTAGTTACAACTGGACGGGCTGTGATGGCGAATTCAACACCGATGTTCTCCAACGAACCGATGTTTGAGTTCATTGCGTTAGTAAGGTTAGAACCTGCGTCGACAGTCACCCAGTTCAACAAGTCTTTAGTGTTGCGCTTGTAGAAGTCGAGGCTTGTAGTTACGCGGTTGTTGAGGAATGCCAAGTCTACGCCGGCGTTCCAAGTAGTTGTCTCCTCCCACTTAAGGTCGGCATTGTAGCCGTTAGCCTTGATAACTGTGATCCAACCACCGTTTCCGTCTGGGTAACGGTATTGATCCTTACCTACCATATATACTGGCAAGTATGGGAAGAAGTCGTCGCCAAGGTCTTGCTGACCAGTGATACCCCAGCCTGCACGGATCTTGAAGTCGTTCATCACGCTCTTAGCGCCCTTCATCCAAGGCTCTTCGAGCAGACGCCATGCGAGTGCCAACGATGGGAATGTACCCCAACGGTGCTCTTCAGAGAAGCGGCTTGTACCGTCCTCGCGGACTGTTACAGTAAGAAGGTAACGGTCGAGGAGCGAGTAGTTAACACGTCCGAAGAATGAAACCAACTGGTTCTGCGATGCTGTGTAGTTGGTAGCAACACCCTGATTGTATGCATGTTCACCGCTTGTAGGATAGCTGTAAGTGTGGCCTGCGCGGTGGAATTTCTGCCAAGAGTAACCACCTGTGATATCGAAGTTAGAGTTGATGCTTTTTGCTTGCTTCTTGTAGTTCAAGTAGAAATCGAGAAGGAGGTTGTATTTCTCCTGCCATTCGAAGCCTGTGTTTTCAGCACCATCGTGGATAATTGATGTTGTACCGTCGTTGTTAAGAATGGTGTAACCGTCTTTCCAAGCCATTGGAGAGTTTTCGCCGGTTACGTTTTCTACTGTAGACTTGCTGTAGTCGTAACCGAGGTTGAGGTTAGCGTGGAGGTCGCGGAGGAACGGCATTGCGAGGTCGAGTTGCAAGTTGCCGATGCTCTGCCATACCTTTGATGTGCTCTTGTAGTCGTTGATCAACGCTGCAGGGTTGAGAGCCTTCAAAGTGTTGATTGATGTACCTGGATCGTTAGGTCCGGCAGTTGTTGTGCCTACGTAAGTTGTCCAGCCGTTGAATGCGTTTCCTTCCGGATTCTTAACTGGAAGAGTCGGGTTGAAACCTACTGCGTTGCCGAGAGCCTCTCCTTTATAGAAGTGGTTGGCGATGTAGGCGCCCTTGAGGTTTACGTTGACTGACAAAAGGTCGTTGAAGAACTTTGGAGTCAAGCTGATGCCGAGAGTACCGCGATCCATCTTTGATGTCTTGATGATACCGTTGTTGCCTGTGTAAGAAAGGCTCACGCGGTAAGGCAAGCATCCTACTGTACCACCGATGCCGAGGCTGTAGTCGTGGGAGATTGATGTGCGGAGCACTTCTTTCTGCCAGTCAGTGTTGCAAGTGCCGAGCGATTTAGCCTGGTCTGAGTCAGCGCCGTAACGGTTAGTGATAAACGAACGGAACTGGTCGCCTGTCATCATGTTCACGTAGTTGCGTGGAGTGTTGACATAGGCGTTGGCTGTAAAGTTGATTTGTGGTTTGCCTTTCTGGCCTTTTTTGGTTGTGATGATGATGACACCGTTAGATGCGCGCGAACCATAGATGGCTGTTGCTGATGCATCCTTAAGGATGGTCATGTTCTCAATGTTCTCAGGCGATACAAACGACAATGGGTTGCTCGATCCGAGAGTGCTCTTTGTGTCCATAGGCACACCGTCGATCACAATCAACGGGTCGTTGCTTGCGTTCAACGAAGCACCACCACGGATACGGATTGTTGCGCCACCTTCTGGCTGACCACCGTTAGATGTAACGACAACACCAGGAGCCGAGCCTACCAAGAGGTCCTGTGCAGAAGTTGCAAGGCCAGCGCCAATTTCGTCTGGCTTGACAGTGTTGATTGAACCCGTCGCATCTTCTTTCTTCACAGTACCGTAACCGATAGCCACGACTTCATTCAGCACTACGCTGTTTGTTTGAAGTTTCACCGTGATTTTGCTGCGTCCGTTCACGCTGACGTCCTGTGGCTTGTAGCCTACATAGGTTACTGTCAGGACTGCGTCCGACGACACATTTAAAACAAAATTTCCATCGATGTCCGTGGCAGTGCCTGCCTTGGTCTTCGTGTCAACAACACTGGCGCCGATAACCGGTTCGCCATTTTCATCAATGACCGTACCTTGTACAGCCATCTTTTGTGAAAACGCAGGAAACGCCAACAACAATGCCATGAGCAATGTCATAAGCCCCCTACGGTTCAACTGAAAACTAAAACTCTTCATTCAAGAATTGATTAAGTTTTACATAGGTATTAATAATCTCATTTGTTTATTTTCTCAATAGTTCCTATCGCTGTTGTGAAACGATTTTAGGGCATGGTCTGTTAATCCGTTATAAGGTAGGAATGTAAATCATAAAACTCCGTCAATAGCCGACAACAACAATAATTACTCTATGCAAATCTATACATATTTTTCAAACGTAGGAAATATTTTTGCCCCATTTTCCCTTTTAACGAGAGTTAATTTAATATTTTAACAACATCGCTTTCGCCTTTCCTTGGGCGTTTCGGAACATTTCTGCGGGTTATGCTCCACGCTGTCAAAGATTTGCACCGCAAGGGTCGCCCGCGGCTGGCTTCCTCTCCTATTTTGTCTGCCAAATGGCAAAAACAATCGACACGGCACCGGGCCTCAACCCTGCGCCGTGTCGACTTATAAGTTAACAGTCGTACACCTATTAATAGGTGAGTATCTGCAGTCCGTGGTCGGTCATGAGGAAGGTGTGTTCCCACTGCGCCGACGGGAGTTCGTCGTCGGTAACCACGGTCCAGCCGTCCTCCGAGTCGACAAACACTTTCCACGTGCCCATATTGATCATAGGCTCGATGGTAAACACCATGCCTGGCACAAGGAGCATGCCCGTGCCGGGGCGGCCGAAGTGGAGCACTTCCGGCTCTTCGTGGAATTCCAGACCCACACCGTGTCCGCAGAGGTCGCGCACCACAGAGAAGCCGTTCTTCTTGGCATGGCGCTCGATAGCGTGGCCAATATCGCCCACAAAGCCGTAAGGCTTGGCTGCCTTCATGCCAATCTCGAGGCATTCCTTGGTCACGCGCACGAGTTTCTCCTTCTCGGGAGTGGTCTTGCCGATGACAAACATGCGCGAAGCATCGGAATAGTAGCCGTCGAGGATTGTCGACACGTCAACATTAATAATGTCGCCCTCTTCGAGGATTTCCTCCTCGGAAGGGATGCCGTGGCAAACCACCTCGTTGATCGACGTGCACACGCTCTTGGGGAAGCCCTCATAGTTGAGCGGCGCTGGAATGGCACCGTGGTCGACGGTGTAGTCGTAGACCAACTTGTCGATTTCGGCTGTGCTCATTCCCGCATGAATCTCGCTCGCCACGAGGTCGAGCACGCCCGTATTTACCTTTCCGCTGCGGCGGATACCCTCAATCTGTTCTGGTGTCTTGATAAGTTTTGGCGAAGGCACAAGATGTCCGCGCTCCTGATAGAACAGGATCTTGCGGTCCATGTCGGTAAGTTCCTTACCCTTGGGCACGACCCAATTATGTCTGTATCTCATATCAGTTAATTTTTAGTCCCACTTTTCCAGTGGCCATCAAAGGTACTACAAAACGCAGACATAACAAAACCGCCCCGGATGCCATTTTATTTGAGCAACCATTTCATTGACCATTCCGCCAAAGGTGACGGACACGAGAGCATTCCGCAATTCTGCTGCAAGTTGAGAAACGAAAAACGTATGCGGTTCTTGGGCTGGTAACGTTCGTTGTACACAACAATGCTTCGGCCGCTTATGCAATTCTCGGCCTTTACCTCAACTGGGATTATCTCTCTTTCGTGTTGCAATAGGAATTCTATCTCAGCCTTTCCCTCCGACGACCAATAATAAGGTTTCGACCCGCACGATGGCAACAAACTTTGCAAAACAGCATTTTCCGCCATCGCGCCCTTAAATTCTGTATAATTTGCGGTCGGGTCAACAACAATACTGCCTGGCAACCCCGCCAAGCGGCGCAACAGTCCACAGTCGCTTGCATAGACCTTGAATATGTCTGGTTCCTCGTAAGCGCTCAACGGCATTCCTGGCTTCGACACTGAATTCACACGATATATCATGCCCGCGTCTTCAAGCCACAGCAAAGCATCTTCGTAATCACGACTTCTTGCCCCTTTCTTTACAACCTTATAAATGAACTTACGACTTTCCTTGGCAAGTTGCGATGGGAGTGAGTGCCAAATGGCATGAATGCGCGGAATCTCCCGTGGCTCTGCATATTTGGCAAAGTCAAGTTCATACAAGCCTAAAATACCTTGCAGCACGTCATCCACGGCTTGCATCCCTTGATTCTCAAGCATACAGACTGCTGCTTCGGGCATACCGCCAGACACCATATATCTGCGGTACTCAGTCTTCAACTTGTCAAGTATAATAAGAGGCAGTTTCTCTGGCCGTTCTATCTGTTCCACAAAATCGAATGTCTGCTTATCGCTGGCACGCAGATACTCCCTAAACGTTACAGGATACATACGCATTATCTGCACCTTCCCTACCGGCACAGTCATCCGTCTTCTTTTGACTGCCACACCCAACAGCGAACCAGCAGCAATAATATGCCATTCAGGAGCATCCTCACAGAAATATTTCAGAGAATTGAGAGCCTCCTCACATTCTTGTATCTCATCAAAAATCAGCAATGTCTTGCCTGCCACAAGCGGCACCTCGCTATAAAGCGACAGTTCCTTTATTATTCGCGCCGGCTCCTTCGACACAGCAAAAGCAGACTGCAACTCTTTCTGTCGGTCAAAGTCGAACTTCGCCACATAGCCGAAACACTCTCTGCCGAACTCTTCCATTGCCCATGTCTTACCTATCTGGCGGGCACCTTTCAAAAGAATTGGCTTATGCTTTTCGGCATTTTTCCAATCTTTGAATTTTCTGATTATTTCTCTCTCTATCCTCATATTCACATCAACAGCTTCCGATTTGTGCCAATTCCGACATTTTTCGGAACTTATTAGGTGCAAACATACAATATTTAAAAGGAAGTTCCAACTCCCGCAACGATTTTTTCACCAAAAATTCCAAGAGTATTTATTTGTTCGGCAACAATTCCTCGTTTTTTTTACCTTAAGACTTCGCAAAACAGCAAAAGCGATATGAGAATCTCGCGAGGAAATTCCCATATCGCTTATATTCAATGTTTTCTGCAGCCGCGTCAGCGCCGCGGTCTGTTAGTACTCGTCTTCGTTGAAGAAGAAATCCTCCTTGCTCGGGTAGTCAGGCCAGATGTCCTCAATGCTTTCATACACTTCGCCTTCATCCTCCATCTCCTGAAGATTCTCGATCACTTCAAGTGGAGCCCCTGAGCGCATTGCGTAGTCAATAAGTTCTTCTCTGGTTGCAGGCCAGGGCGCATCTTCGAGTTTCGATGCGAGTTCGAGTGTCCAATACATAATCTATTGTTTTTATTACTGGTTTTTAATGTGGTTGCAAAGATAATGCAAGGTGAGTGTAAAACAAAATAAACTTGTTTAATTTTGGTTTACCGCACTGTGGCCTATCTTTGAATCTTCATTCTTACTTACAGTCCTTGTCCCAATACTTCTCCTCAATCTGGTTGTGGATATTGTTGAAGCGGCCGAGCACAAAGAAATAGTCGCTCAAACGGTTGAGATAGGTCAGCACATTCGGGTCTACCTTCACCTCGCGGTCGAGTGTAACCACGCGGCGTTCGCAGCGGCGAGCCACGGTGCGGCAAATATGCGCGCGCGACGAGATGCGACTACCGCCAGGCAGCACGAAATTGTGCAACGGAGGCAACTCCGAGTCAAGAAGGTCAATATGATGCTCAATCTTCTTAATATCATCGTCATCGAGGCCTGGTGCGGTTGCGCCTGGAGCGGCCTCAGTTGCGAGATATGCCCCTATGTTGAACAATTTGTTTTGAATCACTTTCAAGAAATCCTTTGTCTCTGAAGGAATATTGTGGAGGTTGTCCAAAAGCCCGATATGGGCATTCAGTTCGTCAACCGTTCCGTAGGCTTCAAGACGGACGTCGTCCTTGCTTACGCGTTTCCCGCCAACCAGCGAGGTCGTTCCCTTGTCGCCTGTCGCTGTATAAACAATGCTTTTTCTTACCATGATGCTACAGTTTAAGTTGGTCTATCATTTGCAATGCCTCCTCGGCGCTGCCGGCAATCTGCACAAGGTCAACTGCGCGCTTCTCGGCAAGCCCGAGATCAACAAACGTATGCAGTTGCTGGTAGAGACTGTCGAACACTCCTTCGGCATTGACTAATATAATGCGTTTCTTGGTTATTTTGTTCACTGTCAACACTGCCAATGTACTCATCACCTCGTCTACAGTGCCTATGCCGCCCGGAAGAGCCACAAACACCTGCCCGAGTTCTATCATGCGGGCTTTGCGCTCGGCAAGGTCAATGGTGTAAAGCATCTCGTCGACCACGGGGTCGGACAGTTGGCGGAACACTTCGGGGATCACGCCCGTCACGGTTGCGCCGTTTGCCTTGGCCGTCGCCGCAAGCACATGCATCTGTCCGGCGTTCGAGCCGCCATACACGAGTCGGGCTCTGCGCTCGCCAATGCCTCTGCCAAGGGTCTTGACAGCCTCCTCAAAGGTCGCATTCAAGTTTGTTTTGGATGATAAGTATACAGTAATGTTCATTTGTCTAAAAATTCTCTTTATTTCGCTTTCTTCTGCGATTTCTTTGCCTTCTTGGCGTCCTTCTTCTTGCCGCCTTTCTTGGCCGAAGTCTTTTTCTCCGACTTCTTCGCAGATTTCTTTGCCTTCTTCTTCTCTGGCTTCACCACGTCGCCATTGTGGTTCACAGTGGTTGCCTCGGCTGCCTTGTCGGCTTCATTGCCAACGATGGCAAAGTCGAGTTGCTTCTTGTTGAGGTCGGCACGAGCCACCTGCACGGTGAGTTTGTCGCCAAGTTGATAGACGCGCTTCTTGCGGCGACCGATGAGGCAATAGTTCTTCTCGTCAAACTCGTAGTAGTCGTCGTCGAGGTCGCGGATAGGCACCATGCCTTCGCACTTGTTCTCGTCGAGTTCCACATAGATGCCCCATTCCGTTACGCCCGACACAGAACCTTCGTACACCTGTCCGAGGCGATCCTTCATAAATTCCACCTGCTTGTACTTGATCGATGCGCGCTCGGCATTGGCTGCCAGTTGCTCCATCTCCGAGGAGTGCTTGCACTCTTCCTCGAGTTTCTCGCGGTTCACGGCACGGCCGCCACTGAGATACTTCTCGAGCAGGCGGTGCACCATCATGTCGGGATAGCGGCGGATTGGCGAGGTGAAATGGGTATAGTAGTCAAACGCCAGACCGTAGTGGCCGATGTTGACCGTTGTATAGATGGCCTTCGCCATCGAGCGGATGGCAAGGATTGAGAGCATGTTTTCCTCCGGATGACCTTTCACGTTGGAGAGCATCTTGTTCAACGAGTTGTTGATGTCGGTGCGCTTGCCTTTGGTCTTCACCTTGTAGCCGAAGCGGTTGGCTATCTCTGCAAAGTTGGTCATGCGGTCGGGATCGGGATTGTCGTGCACGCGGTAGACAAACGGCTTTGCTTTCTTGCGTCCGCCGGGATTGCCTATCTCGGTTGCCACCTGCTTGTTGGCAAGAAGCATGAATTCCTCGACGAGTTTGTTGGCGTCCTTCGACACTTTGAAGAATACGCTGATCGGGTGACCAGTCTCGTCGATTTCAAACCGCACTTCGAAGCGGTCGAAGTTCACCGAACCGTTCTCGAAGCGGCGTTTGCGCAAAATCTTTGCCAGGCGGTCGAGCGTAAGCACTTCTTCTGCGTAATCGCCCTTACCGGTCTCGATGATTTCCTGCGCTTCCTCATAGGTAAAGCGGCGGTCGCTCTTGATTACGGTCTTCTTGATGCGGTGGTTGATTATGTTGGCGTTGTCGTCCATCTCGAAGATGCACGAGTATGCGAGTTTCTCTTCATTAGGGCGCAGCGAGCAGATGCCGTTGCAGAGGCGCTCAGGGAGCATCGGCACGGTGCGGTCCACGAGATACACCGAGGTGGCGCGCTTCTCTGCCTCTTTGTCGATTATCGAGCCTGGCTGCACGTAGTGGGTCACGTCGGCGATATGCACGCCGGCCTCCCAGTGGCCGTTAGGCAGTTTGCGGAGCGAGAGGGCGTCGTCAAAGTCCTTAGCGTCGCGGGGGTCGATGGTGAAGGTGGTCACGCCGCGGAGGTCTTCGCGCTGAGCAATGACCTCGGGGGTGATGCCTGCGTCAATCTTGTCGGCGGCAGCCTCCACGTTTTTCGGATAAACATAGGGCAGTCCGTATTCGGCAAGGATGGCGTTCATCTCTGAGTTGTTCTCGCCCGTGCGGCCGAGTATGTCAATCACCTCGCCTGTCGGGTTCTTGTCGTCGTCATTCCATTCCACAATGTGCACGATGGCTTTGTCGCCTGTCTCGCCGCCTTTAATCTTGGCTTTCGGGATGAATATGTCGCAGGCAAGATATTTGCTGTCGGTCACGAGGAAGGCAAACGTCTTGCTCACCTTCAGCGTGCCGATAAACACTTGCTCTTTTTTCTCGAGGATTTCGAGCACGCGTGCCTCGGGGTCGCAGCCCTTGCGCTGGGCGCACAGGTGCACTCTCACGCGGTCGCCGTTGAGGGCGTGCTTCGAATTGCGTTCGGCAACAAAGATCGGCATCTCTGCCCCATCGACTACCACGCTGTTCTTGCCGTTGCCACGGCGCACAAACGTGCCTTCTGCCGAGTTGGATATCTCCGACGCCTGGTACTTGCCAGGCACGAGTTCCAACAGATAGCCGTCGCGGGTCAAGTCGTCAAGGATGTCGGCTATGAGATACTGGTTGGAGCGGCCACTAACCCCAAGTTCAACGGCAACCTGCTTATAGTTGAACGATTCTTTATTGTGGCTGTTGAAGAAATCGACTACAAGAGTCTTGAGGTCGGATTTCTTTACTGGTTTTGTCTTCGATGTTGCCATAAATACGTCTTTTCGTCTTCAGTTTACACTATATTATGCAAAATTAATAACATTCCGCGGGATTTTGCCTAATTTTGCACAGAAAAAGCATACACAATGAAGAAAGCGGAAGCATTGGTTGAAAGGAAATATCTCGCGACGTTCATTCTCATCACGTCGCTGTTTTTTATGTGGGGCTTCGCCCACGCAATCCTCGATGTGCTCAACAAGCACTTCCAGGAGGTGTTGGAAATGACTAAGACGCGCTCAGCGCTGGTGCAGGTGATGCTCTACACGGGCTACTTCACTATGGCCATCCCTGCCGGACTGTTCATCAGCCGCCGGGGCTACCGCGCGGGCGTGATTACGGGCCTGGTGCTCTACGGCATCGGCTCGCTGCTGTTCATCCCGGGCGAATGGCTCATGTCGTTTGAGTTTTTCCTGTTCTCGCTGTTTGTCATCGGCTGTGGACTCACGTTCCTTGAAACGTCGGCAAACCCCTACGTCACCGAACTCGGCGGACGGGCTACGGCGGCTGCGCGCCTCAATCTGGCGCAGTCGTTCAACGGTCTGGGCTCGATGTGTGCGCCGGTGATTGGCGGATGGCTCATCTTCCGCGACAATGCGTCGGTGGCTCTGCCCTACATGGGCTTGGGCATCCTCGTTCTTGCGGCGGCGGTGGTGTTTACGCGCGTTCGCCTGCCGGAGATCCACGAGGAGGAGAATGCCACGGCCGACAAGCGGATGCAGCAGCTGTCGCTTGCGCGCAACTTCGCATTCGTCTTCGGTGTGTTTGCGCTGTTCTGCTACGAGATTTCGGAGATTTCCATCAACAGTTTCTTCATCAACTACGCCACCGACGGCAACTGGTTTGACAAGCCTACGGCCACTACGTTGCTGTCGTTCGGCGGACTCCTGCTCTTTATGGTTGGCCGTGTGGTGGGCTCGTTCGTTATGAGCCGCGTGAAGGCGGAGACGGTGCTCGCCGTTTGCGCCACTGCCACGGTGATTACAACGGCTCTCGTGGTTGCCGACTTCGGGGCTTTATCGATGGGTGCGCTGATTGCGGGCTATTTCTTCGAATCGATTATGTTCCCTACCATTTTTGCAATCTCGCTGAAAGGTCTCGGCGACAAGACGAAGCGGGCTTCGTCGTTCCTGATGATGACTCCGGTGGGCGGCGCCGTAGGCCCGTGGCTGATGGGCTTGGCTGCCGATGCCCACGGCATGGTGCTGTCGTTCATCGTGCCGCTGGCGGGATTTGTCGTAGTGTGGCTCTATTCTATGTTTACTCTTAAAAATTCGAAATAATGAAACAGCATCTCACCATAATCAAAGTTGGCGGCAAGATAGTGGAAAACCCTGCGTCGCTCCTCGCTCTGCTCCACGATTTCTCTAAGGTCGAAGGCCGCAAGTTGCTCGTCCATGGCGGCGGGCGCTCTGCCACTCAGATGGCTGAACGCCTGGGCGTGGAAACGAAGATGGTCGACGGCCGACGCATCACCGACGAGCAGATGCTCGAAGTGGTCACGATGGTCTACGGCGGCTTGGTCAACAAGCGCATCGTGGCGGGTCTTCAGGCGGAGGGCGTTAACGCTATTGGCCTCACGGGCGCCGACATGGGCATCGTTTTGTCGGACAAGCGCCCGGTCAAGACTGTCGACTACGGTTGGGTGGGCGACGTGCGCCGCGTCAACGCGGAGGCTGTGGCTACGCTCATCGAGAGCCATTGCTGCCCTGTAATCGCTCCACTGACCCACGACGGACAAGGTCACATGCTCAACACCAATGCCGACACCATGGCGGCTGAGATGGCGAAGGCTATGGCGAAAACCTACGACGTTACGCTGATGTACTGCTTCGAAAAGGCTGGCGTACTCGCCGACGAGAACGACGACAACAGCCTTATCCCCACCATCACCCCCGCCGTCCTCGCCGACCTGAAAGCGCACGGCGTAGTGACTGGCGGAATGCTCCCCAAACTCGACAACGCCATGACGTGTGTCGAAGCAGGCGTGGAGACAGTAGTAATCACCCGCGCCGACCACATCGCCGACCCCTACGCCGGCACCAAAATCTGCCTGTAACCGACCCGACCAAAGCCCCACTAGCACTCCACACTCACCATCACCGCGACTGGTGTGCACTCAGTGGCTGTATCTGTTGGAGTGCTGCCTCAGCGCCCGTGAGCGCTCCGTCGTCGACCTCGATGGAGCGACATCTCTGCGGCAGTGAGCGCTCCGTGGGAGCGCCGTATCGCTAACCACGGGGTTCAGCCCGTGGCATGCGCATCCCCCAGCCACTGCACCCCGTAGGCGGTGCCGCCAAAGCAAGCCGATAGGCAAGCGATGAAAGCGCACCTCAGCATGCCAGATTGCTTCTCAGTGATGTGAGCGCCTCAGCATGATCGATTCTTTCCAGCGACGTGAGCGCCTCAGCATGATTGATTCTTTCCAGCGACGTGCGAGCGCCTCGTCGAGGCGCAATGTTCCAAAACCCCACGGCTTCAGCCTGGG
>CAVAOU010000021.1:0-12761 GCA_963590085.1 Senegalimassilia sp.
GAAACTCTGGGCGGAAGACTGGTACCTGACTGGTAGCATCGACTACACGATTACTGACCCGATTTATTACCCCGACGACGACAATTTCGAAGTGACCTTCACATGGGAGCTCAAAGATTTCACCGAAGAGGTGATGGAATATTTTGCAGTAGGGGTTCGCTACGACAATGAGATGGAGTTTACAGAGGCGTACAAAACTACAAATATGAGCGGCCAGGCCACTTTCCGTATTGGCGACTCGTCAAAACGATATGCGGAAATTAAGCCGATTATCCACTTCAAGGCTAAGTATGGACCACTCTACAATGAGTTTAACACCCTTTCCTATACTCGCCAGGATTTAGAGTTGGAAACTTGCAATACCGATTTCTGCGTCACCTCGATGCGCGACAACTTCGAGCCAAGCAACGGCACATACGCTGCCGAAATGGAATGGACTTGCCAGGATCTCTACAAAGATATCGTCGACCAGATTTCCATTGACTACAGCATCGACGAGGGCAAGACTTGGAAGCACGGCATCTCAGGCTACGGCTACAAGGGTACCGACTCAGGCAAAATCTGGAACATCCTGCCAGGCTATCACAAGTACATCTTCCGCTATCAGGGTTTCCACAGCAACAACCCTAATCCGGCAACCCTCTACTCGGAGGTGTACGACACCATCGAAATCAACTACAACCCGCAGATTGAACGGCTTGAACTCTTAGGCTCGCTCACCGACAACTACGACGAGACTGCCAACACCTTCAATCCGGCCATCGCCTACACGCTCAACCGCGACCTCTACGAGGTGAGCGCGGACAAGTCGACAATCGAATACTCGGTCGACGGCGGCAACTTTGTTGAAGCGGCGAAGTTTATGCCAGGAGCCGAGGGCGCACAGCAAATCTCCGTTCCGGCTACAGGCAAGACCTACCAGTTCCGCCTTAACGTGACAGCGACGAGCGAAGGCCAGTGGACATCCTACAGCGCCCTTAGCCCAGTCTACCAGCGCTTTATGGGTGTGGACAGCATCTCGGCCGACGACAATAGTCCGGTAGACGTCTACACAATCGACGGCAAACTCGTGGCAAAGCAGATTACTGCGACCGACGCCAAGGCAAAACTCACCAACGGCACATACCTTATCGGCGGCAAGAAAGTGGTTATCAAGAAATAAGCGAAGTGTATTTATAAATGAAGAAGATGCGCCACCGAGCGGTGACGCATCTTCTTTTATTGTAGTTGAGTTTTGCTTAGAGTGCAAATTCTTTCTTGACCTGGTCCACGTAGTCGAGTTTCTCCCATGTGAAGAGTTCCACGGTCATAGTCTTGTCGCCGTTGTACTTCGAGTAGAACGTCTTCTCCACGGTCTCAGGCTTGCGTCCCATGTGGCCGTAGGCTGCAGTCTCCTGATAGATAGGCTGGCGCAGTTTCAGGCGTCGCTCGATGGCTGCCGGACGCATGTCGAAGATTTTGCTCACCTTAGCAGAGATTTCAGCGTCGGTAAGACCCACCTTGGCAGTGCCGTTGGTGTTCACGTAAAGGCTCACAGGCTCAGCCACGCCGATGGCGTAAGCCACCTGCACCAATGCCTCGTCGGCAACGCCTGCGGCAACGATGTTCTTCGCGATGTGGCGGGCAGCATAGGCAGCCGAGCGGTCCACCTTCGACGGGTCTTTGCCCGAGAATGCGCCACCGCCGTGCGCGCCGCGGCCACCGTAGGTGTCCACGATGATTTTGCGACCAGTCAAACCGGTGTCGCCGTGAGGGCCGCCGATAACAAACTTGCCAGTCGGGTTGACGTGGAGAATCAAGTCGGCGTCAAACATCGCCTGTATTTCCTTCGGCAACTTCGCGATGACGCGCGGCAAGAGGATGGTTTTCACGTCGTTGTAGATAGCGTCGAGCATCTCGCGGTCGGCCTTGTCCTGTGCCTCCTTACTGCTGTCGGCAGCAGCGACAAACTCGTCGTGTTGGGTGCTCACCACGATGGTGTGCACGCGCACCGGACGGTTCTGCTCGTCGTATTCTACTGTCACCTGACTCTTCGAGTCCGGGCGGAGGTAGGTCATCACCTGATGCTCGCGGCGGATGGCCGACAACTCGCGAAGGATGGTGTGCGCGAGGTCGAGCGTCAGCGGCATGTAGTTCTCTGTCTCGTTGCAGGCATAGCCAAACATCATACCCTGGTCGCCGGCGCCCTGGTCTTCAGCCACTTCGCGCTCAACGCCGCGGTTGATGTCGGCGCTCTGCTCGTGGATGGCGTTGAGCACACCGCACGATTCGCCGTCAAACTTGTATTCGCTCTTGTTGTAGCCAATGTTGTTAATCACTCTGCGGGCGGTCTCCATCAGGTCGATGTAGGCCTCCGACTTCACTTCGCCGGCGATCACCACCTGGCCTGTGGTCACGAGTGTTTCGCAAGCCACCTTCGACTGAGGGTCGTAGGCAAGGAGTTTGTCGACAACGGCATCGGAAATCTGGTCGGCCACCTTGTCTGGATGGCCCTCTGATACTGATTCAGATGTAAATAGATAATTCATCTTTCCATTTTGTTTTAAAGTGGAAGCTAAATTGGCTGAGAATTCGTGAGGGAAGAATCGCAGTTTTAGCATTTTTTAATGTGGTTGCAAGCAGCCAAATTTTTCCACAACGTTCTACATTTTCGCTTGCAAAGTTACGACATATTCTGCGATTTTCAAAGAAATTGTTTGCAAGTTATTGTGTTGTTGGCAAAAATAACTATCTTTGCGTGCTACTTCGTGTAGCAGTTTTTTATTATAGGTAGAGAAAAAATTAAAACAAAATAAGATAAATGGCAACATTAGAGAAAATCCGGAAAAGATCCGTGCTTCTGCTCATCATCATCGGTGCCGCGCTTGTCGCATTTATCATCGGTGACTTCTTGAACTCCAGCCGTTCAATTTTTGGCAACGGCACAACGGTGGCTAAAGTCGATGGCGAAAAAATCGACTACTTGGCGTTCCAGCAGCGCTACAGCGAATTTACTGAAAAGAACAAAAACGTTTCGCAGCAGGACGCTGCCACGGTGCAAAACCAGGTGTTGGGTCAGATGATCCAGGAAGCGCTTTTCAACGAAGAATATGACGCTCTCGGCATCGACGTGACCGACAAGGAGTTGTCAAACTACATGTACAAGCAAATGGCTATGAGCGACCAGGAATTCGGTCAGACTCTCGGCCAGTTGGCTCAGAGCCTTGCCGGCAACGAGAAGGCTGCCGCTCTGCTCAACAACGCCACTACTCAGGAAATGGCTGTACAGAACATCCGCAAAATCATCTTCAACCCTACTCAGTTCGGCCTCACAACAGAAAACGTTCAGCAGGCTCAACTCTGGTGGCTCTCGAAGGAGAAAGACGCTGTGGAGCAAATCAAGCAAACCAAGTTTGCGATGCTTTTCCGCGGCTCTATCCAAGCCAACGCTCTTGAGATTGAAGCAATGCGCGCTCAACGCATGAACTCCTACGACGTGCAGATGGTTTCGCTCCCTTATGCCACTGTCAACGACAACGACTACAAGGTTAGCGACGACGAAGTGAAAGCCGTTTACGAACAGGAAAAATACAAATTCCCTCTCGACGAGGAATCTTGCCTGGCATACTACATCGCAGTGCCTGTCAACCCATCGGCTGACGACCTTGCAAAGGCCGACAAACTCCTTGCTCGTGTCGACTCTGCCCTCCACGCAACTCAGGGCCTCGACGGCGTGCGCTCATTCTCTGAACTCTCAATCAACGAGCGTTCGGTTCGCCAAAAGGACCTCTCAAGCCTCGGCATGGACGCAAAGCAATTTGTTGACTCAGGCGCAGTCGTAGGTCAGGTTTCTAAGATCTTCACACAAGGCGACAACCGCACAATCTACCGCTTGCTTGCCAAGACACAGGAAATCGACTCTGTAAAGATTGTCGTAGCCCAGGTGGAAGGCGACAAGAAGAAACAAGATGCCGCTCTTGCCGACCTCAACGCTGGCAAGGCAGTGAAGGAAGTGAAATGCGACACCACTGAGATGGACATCTTCGCTGCTTCACAGCAGGGTGCGCTCTCCGACGAGCAGAAAGCGAAAATCCTCGCCGGCGGCGACAACTACTTCGTGGTTGACTCCAACGACCAGGCTGCTTCAATCTGCAAGGTGATTGAGAAGAAGGCTCCTAAGACTGTCGTTAAACTCGGCGAAATCTCCTACATGGTTGACCCAAGCAAGGATACACGTGCCAACCTGCTCAACGAACTCCAGAAATTCGTCGACAGCAACAACACAGCACAAAAATTCTTCGACAACGCTGCCAAGGCAGCACACTCCTACACAGCAATGTCCGACGTTGTGGCTTCAAGCCAGGCTATGCTCGGCAACTCTGTGAAGGGTACTTCTAAGCTCATCCAATGGCTCTTCAAGGATGCCAAGGAAGGCGAAGTTTCGGCTATCCAGTCGGACAACGACCAACTCGTAGTGGCAGCCCTTGCAAAGAAATACGACGGCGACTATCGCCCAATGAGCGATCCTGAGGTTAAGGCCTACTGCGAGACAGTGGCGCGCAACCACAAGAAAGCCGACGCACTCGCAAAGAAATACGCTGGCAAGGCTAAGGATTTGGCTGGCTACGCAAAGGTTATGGGTCGCACAGTCGACACCATGAGCGTAGGCGCTTACCCATCGGCCGAAGCAGCCCTCGACGGACAAGTGCCTTACGCTAAGGTTGGTCAGGTTTACGGACCGGTCAAAGGAGAAAACTCACTGTTTGTCTACAGCGTGGTTAAGAAAAACGCAGCAGTCAACAAGATCGACGACCGCCAGTTGGCAAGCATGTGCCAGCAGCAACTCGGTCAGGCTGTAAGCAGCAACTTCTGGCAATTGATTAAGGGCGGAAAAGACATCCAGAACAACATTGTCAACTTCCGCTAATAACTGCGACAATCAATTCCTTTAAATAAAGTTTTCATAATATGCTATGAGGAGGCAGAGCCGTGAGGTTCTGCCTCTTGTTTTTCTCACGTCAAAATACTACTTTTGCATCGCAGACAAACCGAAAATTAACAACATACAAGATATCAATATGTACAGAACAAAAACATGTGGAGAGCTTCGCTTGGCTAACGTCGGCGAAACGGTGACACTGGCTGGATGGGTGCAGCGCTCACGCAAGATGGGCGGCATGACATTCGTCGACCTGCGCGACCGCTACGGCATCACCCAACTCGTGTTCAACAACGAGGTCGATGCCCAACTCTGCGAGGAGGCCAACCACCTCGGCCGCGAATTTGTGATTCAAGTAGAGGGTAAAGTGTCGGAACGCTCAAGCAAGAACGCCAAAGTGGCTACTGGCGAAATCGAAATAATCGTTGACAAGTTGACTTTGCTCAACAAGAGCGAGGTGCCGCCTTTCACCATCGAGGACAACACCGACGGTGGCGACGACCTCCGCATGAAGTACCGCTATCTCGACCTTCGTCGCGCGGCGGTGCGCAAAAATCTCGAACTCCGCCACCGCATGACTATGGAAGTGCGCCGCTATCTCGACAGCAAGGGCTTCCTCGAGGTGGAAACTCCAATGCTCATCGGCTCAACGCCTGAGGGCGCACGCGACTTCGTGGTGCCTTCACGCATGAATCCTGGTCAGTTCTACGCCCTGCCGCAGTCGCCTCAAACACTGAAGCAACTGCTCATGGTGTCGGGCTTCGACCGCTATTTCCAGATTGTGAAATGCTTCCGCGACGAGGACCTTCGCGCCGACCGTCAGCCTGAGTTCACTCAGATCGACTGCGAGATGAGTTTCGTTGAGCAGGAGGACATCATCGAGATGTTTGAAGGCATGGCTAAGCACCTCTTCAAGGAACTCCGCGGCGTGGAACTCACCGAGCCGTTCCAGCGCATGCCTTGGAGCGACGCAATGAAATACTACGGCAGCGACAAGCCTGACTTGCGTTTCGGAATGCGCTTCGTGGAACTGATGGACATTATGAAGGGACACGGCTTCTCGGTGTTCGACAATGCAGCCTACATCGGCGGTATCTGCGCCGAGGGCGCCGCTACATATACCCGCAAGCAACTCGACCAACTCACTGAGTTTGTTAAGCGCCCACAGGTGGGTGCCAAAGGCATGGTCTACGCCCGCATCGAGGCCGACGGCAACGTCAAGTCGAGCGTCGACAAGTTCTATAGCCAGGACGTGCTCCAGGAGATGGCTAAGGCGTTCAACGCAAAGCCGGGCGACCTTATCCTCATCCTCAGCGGCGACGACGCTATGAAGACTCGCAAACAACTCTGCGAACTCCGTCTGGAGATGGGTCGTCAACTCGGTCTGCGCGACAAGGACAAGTTTGCTTGCCTCTGGGTCGTTGACTTCCCGATGTTCGAATGGAGCGAAGAAGAAGGCCGCTTGATGGCTATGCACCACCCGTTCACCCATCCGAAGGACGAGGACATCCCATTGCTCGACACCGATCCTGCTGCAGTGCGTGCCGACGCCTACGACATGGTGGTCAACGGCGTTGAAGTGGGCGGCGGTTCAATCCGTATCCACGACTCCAAATTGCAGGCAAAGATGTTTGAAATCCTCGGCTTCACCCCTGAGAAGGCTCAGGAGCAGTTCGGTTTCTTGATGAACGCCTTCAAGTATGGCGCGCCGCCTCACGGAGGTCTCGCCTACGGTCTCGACCGTTGGGTTTCGCTCTTCGCTGGTCTCGACTCAATCCGCGACTGCATCGCGTTCCCGAAAAACAACAGCGGCCGCGACGTGATGCTCGACGCTCCGGCTCCGCTCGACCAGAAGCAACTCGACGAACTCAACCTCGTCATCGACTTGAAAGACTAAACCACAGTCACATAAACGCAAACAATCCCAACGGCCACCCGTTGGGATTGTTTGTTTTGTTATATCAGCGTTTCACCTTTACTCTTGCGTTGGGCGGACTGCTACAGGGCGAACCGAGCAGCCGTAGCTGCGTGAGCCATAGTTATTGCAATCAACAAAGTCATCGCAGAAGTAGATTTGATGAGCGTACCGATAGTTATTCTCGCAAAAGCCCTCCTCGCAGACATCACTTGTCCAAATATGAGCGCCAGTACCTTCACCTCCAGATTTGCCCCATATACGGAAGCCAGCGGCTGGTATAAAGATTTTGTTGCCGTTAGGGCCTGTCACCATTATGCCGGCAGTGCCGTTGTAGTAGTAACCCCAGTCCAATTCGCAGTACTTATTCAGTTCTTTGATCTCCGCATAGGTTGGCATGCGGCAATTCTCGCCCCAGTTTGCTATAACGGCTTCGTCGGTTGTCTCGAGAGAGCGTAACTCGTCATCTTCGTAATACTTGCTGAGGGTCACCGTCTTTAGATACCCGGCATCGTCAAGCGTGCAGGATCCGTATTGATAAGTGTCCCAGAAATAGCGTTGCTTGGTGGTCGTTTCGCCCCAGGCATAGTAGTCGCCGTAGTCGGTTATTTTTGTTGCGCCAACGTTGCAGGTAGCCCAAAGCAGGCCGCTCGGCAGGCCGAGATCGACAAACTTGTGACCGTTGATCATAACGCTGTCCTCTGGCAAGGTGGTAACGCTGTAGACGTCGCTATAGAACACCTCGTCGAGCAACTTCAAGTATGCGCGGTAGTAGAACTTGGTTTCCGGGTCGCGCAGAGTGATTTTGGCTGTGTCGTTCTTGACTTTGCTGCAGTCGTAGTCGATGGTTGGCACAGGATTGGTCGACGAGTGGCATACGCCCACCTCATAGGGTGTGGTAATGGCCTTGATGCCTTCGCCGAGCGACACGTCGACCTTCACCTTAAACTGGCTGGCGTTCACGCTGAGAGTCGTGGCGGTGAGGCTGATGTTGTTGCCTGCCGTGACGTTCAGATTGTCAACGGTCTCTGAGTTGTAGACCGACACGCTGCCGTCGTTGCTCCACATGTAGAGGTTGCTTTGCGCCGTGGCGCCAAAGCCGAGCGCCAGCAGCGAGAATAGTATGATGGTGAGTCTTTTCATTTCTTTCAATGTATGCTGTGATTTTGACTATTTTGCTGCCACTGGGCGGATTGAGTAGCCGAACACGCGGGATTTCGCCACTGCCTGGCGACTTTCGCTGTCGAAATTCATGATGTAGGCATTCTCGTTCGAATCTGTGTCAAGCGAACTCGACCAGTAGAAGCCCGATTCGGAGTTGTAGACGCTGCTGCCGCTGCTGCGGTAGCCTGCCGACGGGAGGAAGATGTAGAGTCCGCCAGGGCCGGTAACCTTGTAGCCTTGCGAACCGTCGTAGTCCTCTTGCCATTCCCATGTGCACTGCTCCACGAGTTCCTTGCATTCCGCCTGCGTTGGCATGCGGCAGCCATCACCCCAAGCCTGAGTGGCTGCGTCGTCGCTGGACTCAAGCGTAGTCAACCCGTCGGTCGATGTGTATTTTGTCAGGGCGTCGCTCGACGTGCCCCATTTGTATGTGCTCCAACTGTAGCCTTTGCTCTTCGACGATGTTTCGCCCCAGGCGTAATAGTCGCCGCCATCCGATGGCAGGTCGTCCTCCGCCTCGACGTTGCATGCCGCCCAGAGCGCACCGCTCGGCAGGCCGAGGTCGTAGAACTTGTGACCGTTGATCATCGTGAGGGTGCAGCACTTCATCACGTTGCCGTAGAACACGTCGTTGAGCAGTTTCACGTATGTGCGATAGTAGAATGTCGCGCCCTGTGTGAGGCCGTCAAAACTGATGGTGTAGTCCGCCAATCCAGTGCCAAGGGTCTTGCATTCGTCTTCAATGGTGGGTAGCGGCGTTGCCGAAGAGTAGCACACGCCAACTTCAGCATTTAATGCCGCGGAGAATGACTTTACGCCTTTGCCGAGCGCCACGGTTGTCGTTGCCTTGTAGGAGGTTTCGGTCACATCGTCGACCGACACCTTGGTGGTGATGGAGATGGCGCTGCGTCCGTTGAATTTCAGACTGTCGACCGATGATATCCTGAACGCCGACAGATTGCCGTCGGTGTCAACCAGATAGAGGGTCTTTTGCGCTGATGTGCCCAGGCTGAGCGCCATCAGCGTGAAGATTAGGATTGCGAGTCGTTTCATAATCTCGTATGAAGTTTTTTCTAATTATTACTCTATTTTTCTTCCACCTCGAGGCGAATGAGTTCGATGCGGGTGGCTGATTTCTTGAGGATTGTGAACTTCAGGTTGCCAATCTCAAAATTGTCGCCCTGCTGCGGCAGTTGGCCGAGCGAGAAGAGGATGTAGCCGGCAAGCGTCTGGTATTCGTCGTCCTCGGGGATGCCGAGATGGTAAGTGTCGTTGAGATGCTCAATCTCTATGCGGCCGGAGAACTTGTAGGTGTGCTCGTCGAGTTTCTCCTCTACGATGCGGCGCTTGTCGTGCTCGTCCTCAAAGTCGCCGAAAATCTCCTCCACGAGGTCCTCGAGAGTAACGAGGCCGCCCGTGCCGCCAAACTCGTCGACGATAATGGCGATGCTGCGCTTCTCCGACAACATCTTGCGCATCATCGTGTTGGCTGGCATCGACTCGGGCGCGAAATCGACCGGCTTGATGCGGCTCTGCCAGTCGGGGTCGGCGTTGAAGAGTTCGTTGACGTGGATGTAGCCTATCACGTTGTCGATGTCGTCGCGGTAAACGATGATTTTCGACAGTCCCGTAGCGGTGAACCTGCGACGCAGGCGCTCGCGGTCGCACGACGCCTCAACGGCTATGATTTCGTTGCGGGGTATCATGCAGTCGCGCAGCAGCGTGTTGCTGAAGTCGAGCGCGTTTTGGAAGATTTTCACCTCGTGGTCAATCTCCTTGTCGCCGTTCTTGCTTTTAGCCTTGTCGTCGATGGTCTGCTGGATGTAGTCGTCGAGTTCGCCAACGGTGAGCAGCACCGTCTTCTGCCCGGTGGTCTCGGCGCCGAAGAGGCGCATCAGCGTCCGCGACACGAACGACGAGAACCACGATATGGGATAGAGCACCCAATAGATGGCGTAGAGCGGCACGGCGCAGTGGCGCAGCGACAGGTTGGGGTTGATGCGGAATATAGTCTTGGGGAAAAATTCGCCGGTGATGAGGATGATGCCCGTGGAGATGATTGTCTGGCACACAAGCACCAGTGCGTCGTTGTCGCCAACCACGGCACGGATGCTGGGGTCGAGGAGCACGGCGATGCCGATGCCGTAGACCACAAGCATGATATTGTTGCCCACCAGCATGGTGGAGATAAACATGTCCTGATGGCGGTAGAAGGTGTTGATGATGCGGCTCGTGAGTCCTTTCTTGTGCGAGTCCACCCCTGCCCTCACCTTGTTGGATGTGATGAAGGCAATCTCCATGCCGGAGAAGAATGCTGAAAACGCCATCGAGATGAGCGTGATTATGAGAGCCGTTGTTGTGTT
This sequence comes from Senegalimassilia sp., assembly GCA_963590085.1. Lineage (GTDB taxonomy): Bacteria > Bacteroidota > Bacteroidia > Bacteroidales > Muribaculaceae > Limisoma. Next base: position 10,361 of record CAVAOU010000021.1, read on the forward strand.
CATCGTTTCATTTGTTTGCCGTTAAGGTCAGGCGGGAGGCGTGGTTTCCTGCCGCTTGGGTATTGGGAAGATGCCCGAAGGCTTGTTTAGCATATAGTTGCGCAACTGCTCGTCGGAGCGGAAGCCGTAGCCTTCGAGGATGCGGTCAGCGCGCTCGATGTGCACGAACGAGTCGCTGCGCACTTCGTGGTCGGCCTGGTCCCAGAACAGTTGCTCGGTTTCAATGAGTTCCTTCTTGGCGTTGCGTATCACGATGTTGCCGTCCAGCCGCCACAGTTTCTCCGACTTGAAGTAGATGGCGGAGTCGCAGCGGATGGTGGCTTCAACCTTGAAGTTATTGTCAAACTGCTCGAGATAGAGCCCGTTGGGGAACTTCCAACTCGGGCGCCGCGCCTCGTCGTAGACCAGCCACAACTTGGTGGAGATGCGGTAGCGCGTCATGCCGGAGTCGCTGATCAGCGTGGTCACGTCGCGCGTGAGCATCGACACGATGCTGTCGGGGTTCGACGGGGTTGTTACAACCTCGCGCTTCACTTCCTTGCACGACGGCAAAAACGACGACAGCAAGGTTGCAAGCAACAATATGACTGATGCCGTGCGCACTGCCGTTAGCGGATTTTATCCTTCCAGAACGCGAATTCCTTGAAGTTGATGCCCAACGTTATGTTGAAGTAGTTTTCCGTTACGAGGCTCGATGGTGTGGCCTGGCGGCGCTTATACTCGAAGCCGAGGTTGATCACCGTCTTCTGCGCCGTGGTCGGGAAGCCGAAACCGCAACTTACGCCGTACTCCTTCAGGTGGTTGTCGCCAATCATGAGGTAGTCGCGGGTGTACGACGCGCCGAGGCGGTAGGCTATGCGCTGGAAGTAGTTGCCGCGCAGACTCGGCACATACTGTGCGCCGAATGCCACCTTGTAGCGGTCGTCGAGTTTGGTGCGGTAGAGCACCTCAGTGGAGTTGTCGCGCTGAAGGCCTGGGAATTTGGCCTTGCTCCACTGCTGAAGCATGAAGTCGGCCTCTACGGTGAGGCGGTTGTCGAACACGTAGTTCAAACCTATGCCGTAGGCGTTTGGCTTGCTGTAGCCGAGATCCTGCAGGTGGACGTTGGCGATGGTGTCGGGCTTAGTCGAGCCGGTCGACGACGACACGTCGCCGCTGAGGTCATACTTGATGCCCCATGTGCGGCCGTGCATAGTCTTTTTCGGCGAGTAGGTGAAGCCGAGGGTTGCCTGATGCTTCTTGCCGAACTTCTGTGTGTACTGCAAGCCGAAGAGGGCGTTCCAGTCGCGCACCTGGATTTTCTGCTCATATACGGCAGAGGTGCTCGCTGTGATGTATTGGTCGTTGACGATCGTACCGAACTGGTAGGCGAAGTTGAAACCTACGGAGAGGCCCTTCACCGGACGTGCGCCCAAACCGATATACAACTCGTCGACGCCGCCGTAGCCCGATGCGGTGTTGGACACCGTCAAGTCGTCGCTGGTCGACAGGTTGTTGCCGAAGGAGTAGCCCACGGTGGTGTAAGGCACCAGGCCGATGCTACCGCCGATGTATTTCGAGATTGGGAATTGCATTGTCATGTAGTCCAAGCCGCCGCCAAAGGCCTTGCCGGTACTGCCCGATTCGCTCGAGCGCAGTTGCGTGAAGTCGAGACCGATGTCCCAGTGCAGGGTTAGTGAATCGGTTGCGGCATACGATGCCGGGTTCATCACGTTGATCTGGCGGCCGTCGGCCATTGCCACGCCAACGCCTCCCATGTTGCGTTGCGCACTTGTCACGTAGTCGCTCATCAAGCCATAGCCGTAGCGCGAATAGGGCGACGACTGGTTTTGTGCCAGCAGCGAGCCTGCCGACGCTACGGCAATTGCCGCAAGAACTGTTATTTTCTTAATATATTTCATTGTATTCCAATATTCTGTTTAATCCTTTTGCAACCAAGTCGCTGTCCACCACAATGTCGCCGCCGAGATGCTTCCCAAGCAGTTGGCCGTCGCCGCCGGTAATCACTATCGCGGGGCGCTCGATGGCGCTCGCCAAATAGTGGATTTCGGCAACCATGCCGAGCACCACGCCCGAACGGATGGCTGTCGGGGTGTCGTAGCCGAACGTCGGGGTATCGCCGTCGACGGGCACTTGCGGCAACTGCGCGCAGTTCACCGCCAACGCCTTCAGCCTCAGCGCCATGCCGGGGGCTATGTTGCCTCCCTTGAAATGGCCGTCGGCCGACACGTAGTCGTAGGTCACTGCCGTTCCAGCGTCCACCACCAGGCAGTTGCGCTCAGGCACCAGCGCCATCGCTCCCACGGCAGCCGCTATGCGGTCGTGGCCGAGCGTGTTAGGAGTGGCATAGTCGATGGTCAGCGGCATCGGCAGGCGCTCGTCGAGCATATAGGTGCGCACA
>CAVAOU010000022.1:0-7229 GCA_963590085.1 Senegalimassilia sp.
CCCGCATGCTGGTGGTGGACCGCGCCACCGACGACCCTCTGGTCGACGTGGCAGGCACTCCCGAGCAGCGCCGCTGGGCATTTCTGCGCGAGCGACTGGGCATCTTCCTCGCCAACGGACTCAACCGCCGCGACCTCTTCAAAGTGTCTACGGCGCGCTACGGCGTGGACCTGCTGTCGCACCCCTGGATAAAGGAAGCCGACATTGTGTGCCTCAACTGGATAAACCAGGGCATGATGTCGCTCGCCGACGTGCAGCGCCTCGGCGCCATGGGCAAGCGCCTGGTGTGGACGCTCCACGACATGTGGTGCGCCACGGGCATCTGCCATCATGCCTACGGCTGCACGGCCTACGCCGACCGTTGCGGCAACTGTAAGTTCATGCGCTTTCCCCACGCCAACGACCTGTCGCGCCGCACATGGAAGCGCAAGCGCCGTGTGCTCGACAGCGCCGACATCCATTTCGTGCCCGTAAGCCATTGGCTCGGCGACTGCTGCAAGCGCAGTTCGCTGCTCGGCGACAAACCCATTACGGTGATCAACAACGCCCTGCCGGTGGAGCAATTCCCGTGGCAGCGCACCGGCGACACGTCGAAAAAGGTGGTGGTGATGGGCGCTGCGCGCCTCGACGACCCCGTGAAAGGATTCGACATGCTCATCGAAGCAGTCAACCATATTGCCGACAACCATCCCGACAGCAACATCGAGTTGCTGCTCTACGGCACAATCCGCGACGAGTCGCTGCTCAGCCAGATACGCCTGCCCCTGCGGTGGATAGGAGCCGTTACCCCCGAAAAGGTGCCGGAGATAATGGCCGGTTGCGATGTGGTGGTCTCGTCGTCGCATTTCGAGACTCTGGGCACCACACTTGTAGAAGGTCAGGCAGCAGGCTGCCTCGTCGTGGCATTCGACCATGGCGGACAGGCCGACATCATCACCCACAGGAAAGACGGCTGGATGGCGCGTTATGCCGACACCGCCGACCTTGCTGAAGGCATCCTCTGGGCAGCGTCGCAGAGCCAGGACCGCAAGGCCATCCACGACAGCGTGGTGCGCCGGTTCTCCTACGTCGCCGTGGCAAAGAAATATATAGATTTGTTCAACAGTCTAATGAGAAAGGAATGACAACGATGGTAACGATACTGTTTCACGACACAATATTCGGCCCAATCCACAGCCGCCGGTTGGGCACGTCGCTGGGTGTGAACCTCATGCCCAACGACGGCAAAATCTGCTCGTTCGACTGCCTCTACTGCGAGGCGGGATTCAACGCGCAAGGCGCCGGCAAGGCGGGCATCAGTCCGCGCGAGGAGGTGCGCGAGGCTCTGGAGGCAAAACTGAGAGCGATGGCCGACGGCGGCGAGCGCCTCGACGTGATAACCTTCTCGGGCAACGGCGAACCAACGCTCCATCCCGACTTCCTCGGCGTGGTCGACGACGTGATCGCCTTGCGCGACAAGTATTTCCCCAACGTCAAAATCAGCGTGCTGTCCAACTCCACGATGATAGGCCGCGAGGGCGTGGCAGAGGCGCTGATGAAGGTGGACAACAACATCCTCAAACTCGACTCAGCCGTCGAGGCGACGATGCGCGCCATCGACCGCCCAGCGAGCAAGGAATTCACCGTCGACTGGGTTGTGGAGCATCTGAAGAAATTCAGCCACCAGTGCATCATCCAAACCATGATGGTGCGCGGCGAGCACAACGGCTGCCATTTCGACAACACCACCGACACCGAGGTGCAGGCACTGCTCGAGGCCTATCTCGCCATCGAGCCGGCAGAGGTGATGCTCTATTCGCTCGACCGCCCCACACCCGAGCAGCACCTGCAGAAGGTGGAGCGCGAGGAGTTGGAGCGCATAGCCGCGGTGTTCCGCGAAAAAGGTATAAAAGTACAGGTAAACTAAACAATCATCATGATATATCCAAGACCATTGAAGCCAGGCGATGCAGTAGCGATACTCTCGCCGGCGAGCGCAATAAAGAACGAACTGGTGGACTCCGCCTGCAAGACCCTCGAGAGTTGGGGGTTCCGCCCGGTGGTGTGCCCTCACTGCAAAGGCTCGTGGGGCTCCTACAGCGGCACCGTCGACGAGCGGATGGCCGACATCCGCGAGGCACTGGCCGACGAGTCGGTGCGCGCCATCCTCTGCAGCCGCGGCGGCTACGGCGTGGTGCACCTGCTTGAGCATTTCGAGCCAGGGCTGTGGCAGCGCGACCCCAAATGGGTGATGGGCTTCAGCGACATCTCCGCCTTCCATGCCGCCCTGGCGCGCGACGGAGTGGCAAGCATCCACTCGCCCATGTGCAAGCACCTCACCAACCATCCCGACGACGAGAGCAGCCGTTCGCTTCGCGCCATCCTAACCGGCACGATGCCCGACTACAGCGTTGAGCCCGACAAGCGCAACCGCTTCGGTGTGGCCGAAGGGCAGATCTACGGCGGCAACATCGCCGTGCTCAGCGGATTGCTGTCGACCGACTTCAACATCCTGCGCAAGGACCACATACTCTTCATCGAGGACATCGACGAAGCCATCTACAGCATTGAGCGCATGCTCTACCACCTGCGCCTCAGCGGCGTGCTCGCCTCCACGCGCGCACTCATCGTGGGGCAGTTCACCGAGTATAAGCCGTCGAAGGACTTCGACAACATGTACGACATGGTGCAGCGCATCGTTGCCGACTACGATTTCCCAGTGGCGTACAACTTCCCCGTGGGTCACGTGGACCACAACCTGCCCATCGTGGAAGGCTCCCACGCCCGCCTCGAAGTAGCAGCCACCGGCGTCCGCCTCACCCTGTCGCAAGAGTAACATAATGAAAAAACATCGCGACAATTATACTTTTCTGACGCAGGCGCCGGTGCACCAGGTGATCCTAACGATGGCGGTGCCGACAATCATCTCGATGCTCGTGACGAGCCTCTACAACATGGCCGACACGTTTTTCGTCGGAAAAATCGACACGCAGTCCACGGCCGCCGTGGGCGTGGTGTTTTCGGTGATGTCGGTAATCCAGTCCATCGGCTTCTTCTTCGGCCACGGCTCCGGCAACTACATGTCGCGCAAGTTGGGCGCACGGGAGAGTGACGACGCCCGCGTGATGTCGTCGACCGGCTTTGTCTATAGTTTTTCGATGGGCGTGGTGTTTGCCGTGGTGGGACACATCTTCCTCCCCCAACTCTCCACGATGCTCGGCTCAACGCCCACCATACAACCCTACACTGAGGACTATCTCGGCATCATCCTGCTCGGTGCGCCGCTGATGACCGCCTCGCTCACCATCAACAACCAGATGCGCTTCCAGGGCAACGCCGCCTTCGCCATGTACGGCATCCTCGCCGGCGCCGTGGTCAATGTGGCGCTCGACCCGCTGCTCATCTTCACCTTCGGCATGGGCATCCGCGGCGCGGCGTGGGCCACCGTAACAGGGCAGTTGTGCAGTTTCCTCATCCTCTTGCGCATGTCGGGCCGCAACGGCGGCATCGCCATCACCGTGAAGCGGTTTTGCGGCAAGATGGCATTGGCGCGCGAAATTTTCTACGGAGGCTCGCCGTCGCTCTTCCGCCAGGGACTTGCGGCCTTCGCCACCGTGGCACTCAACGTGTCGGCGGGCGTCTACGGCGATGCGGCAATCGCCGGCATGAGCATCGTGACGCGCTATTGCTTCTTCATCCTTGCCGTGATCATCGGCCTCGGGCAAGGCTTCCAGCCGCTTTGCGGCTTCTGCTTCGGCGCACGGCTCTATCCCCGTGTGAAAGAAGGCTTTATGTACTGCGTGAAGATTGGCACGGCTTTTCTTGTGGTGTGCGCCCTGGCAAGTTGCGCGTTTGCCGAAGAGATAGTCAAGGCATTCCGCCACGACCCCGAGGTGATAGCCGTCGGCGCCGTGGCACTGCGCTGGCAGGCAGTGTCGTTTGTGTTGCTGCCCACCATCATCCTCACCAACATGCTGATGCAGACCATCCGCAAACCCCTGCTCGCCAACATCGCCGCGGCAGCGCGCAGCGGACTCTACTTCATCCCGCTGATCATCGTCCTGCCCCACTACTTCGGACTTTTCGGAGTGGAGATAAGTCAGGCTGTGAGCGACGTGTTCTCGTTTGCCACCTGCGCCCCCATCGCCTGGTCGGCGTTCCGCGGCATGCGCCGCCTCCAGCCCGCTTGCACAGACAATGGAAAATAGTTACTTTTGGCAAGAAATTCTGAACCGAGAAAATGAAGATAAACAAATACCTTATAGCCCTGACAGCAATGCTGTTGGCTGTGGTGGGATGCTCAAGCAAGACCCAGCAGAGCAACCAGTCGCAGACTGACAGCGACGACAGTCAGATTGTTTTTGACAGCGACAGCGCCTACGCGTTTGTTGCCCGCCAGTGCGCCTTCGGCGAGCGCGTGCCCAACACCGACGCCCACCGCCAGTGCGGCGACTGGCTTGCCGCGAAGTTGCGCAGTTACGGCGCCACGGTGACCGAGCAGAGCGCCGACCTCAAGGCATTTGACGGCACGGTGCTCCACGCCCGCAACATCGTCGGCGAGTTCTATCCCGAGAAGGAGAAGCGCGTGCTTCTCCTTGCCCACTGGGACGCCCGTCCCTGGGCCGACCACGATGCCGACCCAGAGAACCACAGCAAACCCGTGATGGGCGCCAACGACGGCGCCAGCGGCGTGGGCGTAATCCTCGAGATTGCGCGCCTGCTGCAGAGCCACGACCCCGCAGTGGGCATCGACGTGCTCTTTGTCGATGCCGAAGACTGGGGCAACTCGGGCGGCGACGACGAGAAGTCGTGGGCGCTGGGCGCACAGCATTGGGCGAGCCATCCGCACCGCGAGGGCTACAAAAAGCCCGAATACGGCATCCTGCTCGACATGGTGGGCGACAGCAACGCCCGCTTCCTGGTGGAGTACATGTCGTCGTGCTTTGCGCCCGACGTGGTTGAACGCGTGTGGAACGTGGCAAACCATCTTGGCTACGGCAAATACTTCGTCAAGAAGATAGGCGGCGGCGTCACCGACGACCACGTCTCCATCAATGGCGCCGGCATCCCGTGCATCGACATCATCGACCTGCGCGTGGACAGCGAGACAGGCTTCTGCCCGCAGTGGCACACCACCGACGACACCATGGCCCACATCGACCGCACCACACTGAAGGCCGTGGGGCAGACACTCGTGTCGCTGCTCATAGAAAAATAAGGGCGAAAAGAGGGCGAAAACGGGCTTTTTTGCGTAACTTCGCACCATCGTTAGGGACAAAAATCCGATGAAGGAAGCGTTACATCTCACCCAAGAACAGAAACTGCAGCAGCGGCTCTCGCCGCAGCAGGTGCAGTTTGTGCGCCTGTTGGAAATGAGCCAACTGGAGGTAGAGGACGAGGTGCGCCACGAAATCCTCGACAACCCCGCCATCGAGGTTGCCGACAAGGACGAGCCCGCCGCCGAGGGCGAAGGCGACGACTACAGCGAGGGCGAGAGCAACGAGATTGCCCCCGACACCACCATGGCGCGCGACACCGACGACCCTGACGACGATCCCGGCGACGACACCCCCGACTACCGACTGAACATCTCCAACCGGAGCGCCGACGACAAGGTGCTCGAGCCGATACTCACCTCGGAGAGTACTCTCATCGACTACCTCACCGACCAAATCAGCGAGCAGGACCTCACCGACAAGCAGCGCCAGATTGCAGCCTACATCATCGGCAACATCGACGACAACGGCTACCTCACGCGCGACCTCTCCGCCATCTCCGACGACCTCATCTTCCAGGACGGCATCGACGTGAGCGAGGACGAGATCAACGCCGTGCTCCAGATGATCCGCGAACTCGACCCTGCGGGCGTCGGAGCCTTCGATCTCCGCGAATGCCTGCTCCTGCAACTGGAGCGCCTTCCGGGCAACGACGACAACCTGCGGGCGTATACGGTGATCGACAAATATTTCCCCGAATTCTCAAAGAAGCACTACGACAAGATCATGTCGGCAATGAAACTCAGCAAGGAGGAGTTCCGCCGCGTGCTTCTTGCCATACAGTCGCTCAACCCCAAGCCGGGAAGCCTCTACGGCGGCAGCGACAACCAGAAGGCGCAGCACATCATCCCCGACTTCAACGTAGACGTGGACGGCGACGTGATAACGCTCACGCTCGTCAACAACATCCCCGACCTGCAGATTGAGGAGTCGTTCAAGGTGATGTACGACAAGATGCCCGCCAAGCCGCGCAACCGCAACGAGGAAGAGTCGATGCGGTTTGTCAAGGACAAATACGAGTCGGCGGCATCGTTCATCAAGATGCTCAAGCAGCGCCAGCACACCCTCTTCTCCACGATGCGCGCCATCGTGGAATGGCAGAAGGCGTTTTTCCTCACCGAGGACGAGGCGCAACTGCGGCCGATGGTGCTCAAGGACATCGCCGCAATCACGGGCTTCGACCTGTCGGTGATTTCGCGCGCCACCTCGGGCAAATACGTGATGACCCCCGGCGGAGTCTATCCGCTGAAATTCTTCTTCAACGAAGGCATGCGCCACGAGTCGGGCGAGGACGTGTCGACCCGCGAGATACAGGCCGAACTGAAGAAAATCATCGAGAGCGAAGACAAGAAGAAACCTTTCGCCGACGAGGTGCTCTGCGAGATGCTCAACAAGAAAGGTTATGCAATAGCACGCCGCACCATCGCCAAATACCGCGAGCGTCTGGGCTACCCCGTGGCGCGGCTGCGTAAAGAACTGTGATATGGAAGAAAAAATCAAGAATGAACTCAGCACCACAATCATGACGCTGGAGCAGAAAACCATGCGCACCATCCACTACGTTGCGTCGGTGTTCTCGGTACTGCTGTCGCCGATGCTCATGCCCACCTACGGCATGATTATCGCGTTCCAACTGTCCACCTACCAGATACTGCTCACCACCGACAAACTCATCGTGATTGCCGTCATCGCGGCGCTCACCTGCGTGATTCCGGCGGTGCTCTTCGTGGTGATGAAATATTTCGGCATCCTCACCGACGTGCATCTCAACAACCGCCGCGAGCGGTTTTTGCCCTATGCCATCATCATCGTGTGCTATGTGGTTGCCGCGCTCTATCTGTTCAACATCAACGCCCCCACATGGATGTGGATGTTTCTCTTCGGCGCCGGCGTGGCTTCGCTGGTGTCGCTGGTGGTCAACATCGTGTGGAAGATCAGTGCCCACATGGCGGGCATCGGCGGAATCATAGGCCT
>CAVAOU010000022.1:7290-12724 GCA_963590085.1 Senegalimassilia sp.
GTGATCATCGTGGCAGGCATCCTCGGCACGTCGCGCTTGGCAATGGAGCGTCACACTCTGTGGCAGGTGATTGCGGGCGTGTTCAACGGATTCCTCTGCGTTTATCTCATCTGATGCCGATGGACAAGAATTTCATTATCCACACCCTTTCGTGTGGCCTGCGCGCCGTCTACCTGCAGCGCGAGGGCAATGTGGCATACTGCGGCGTGGCGGTCGATGCCGGCAGCCGCGACGAGGGCGACAAGTTGGGGCTGGCGCACTTTGTGGAACACACCATCTTCAAGGGCACGCAGCGCCGCCGCTCATGGCACATACTCAACCGCATGGAACTCGTGGGCGGCGAACTCAATGCCTACACGTCGAAGGAGGAGACGCTGGTCTACTCCCTGTTTCCGTCGGGCAATATGCCGCGCGCCATGGAACTGATTGCCGACCTGGTGCTCAACTCCACGTTCCCGGAGCGCGAACTCGACAAGGAGCGCGAGGTGGTGCTGGAAGAGATAATGTCGTACCGCGACACCCCGTCGGAGGCCGTCTACGACGATTTTGAAGACATCCTTTTTGCGGGCAATTCGCTGGGCCACAACATCCTCGGCACGGAAGCGTCGCTCGAGAGCCTCGGCACGGCCGACTGCAAGGCGTTTCTCGACAACCTCTACACGCAGGACAACATGGTGCTGTTCGGCCTCGGCAGCATGAAGCCGGAGCAGTTTTTCCGTCTTGCCGAACGCCATTTCGGCGGACTCAACCGCCGCCTTGCCAAGCCGCAGCGCATTGCGCTGACCGTGCGGGAGCCGTTTGTGGAAGAGCGCCGCATCGACAGCCATCAGGCGCACACGGTGATCGGCATACCAACGTTCAGCATGCACGACAACCGCAAGTTTGCGCTCCTGCTCCTCAACAACATCCTCGGCGGGCCAGGCATGAACTCCCTGCTCAATGTGGCGATACGCGAGCGCCACGGCTATGCCTACACCGTGGAGTCGGCGGTGACGCTGTTTTCCGACTGCGGAGTGATGAGCATCTACTTCGGCAGCGACGAGCGCTACGCCAAGCGGTGCCTCCAGATTGTGGACCGCACCATCGACGGCCTTGCCGCCTCGCCGATGAAGGCTCGCGCCCTCGACGCCGCCAAGAAGCAGTTGGCCGGACAGTTGCTCGTGAGCAGCGAGAGTGTGGAAGGCGTGGCTCTGTCGATGGGCAAGAGCGTGATGCACTACGGAGTGGTCAACAGTGTGGAGGAGATGACCGAGCGCCTCTGCGCCGTCACGGCGGAAGAACTGCGCCAGGCTGCCGCCTCGATAGCCGGACGCTACTCGCGCCTGACGTTTCTGTAGCCGAAAAACGGAATAAGTGGTCGTTTTCGGGCTCAAAAAAACGGAATAAGTGGCAAAAAACACCCCCGAAAAAACGGAATAAATGGATTTTTTGGGCGGAAAACAATATAAGAACTAAGTGTATCAGTAAGTAACTCAACTTGTTGCATGATGAAACTGTTGCAGAGATTGGCTTTGGTGGCGGTGTTGGCTGCCGTCGGGATGGCTGAAGGATGGTGCCAGACGTTGTCGATGGACTGGCTCAACTATATCGAGAAATGGCACTCGCTCGCCGTGCGCCACCAGCAGCAATACGGCATACCGGCGAGCATCACCCTGGCGCAGGGCTTGCTCGAGAGCGGCGCCGGGCTGTCGCGCCTTGCCACGGAGGGCAACAACCACTTCGGCATCAAGTGCCACAAGGACTGGACGGGCGAGGGCATCTATCAGGACGACGACGAGCAGAACGAATGCTTCCGGAAGTATGCCGACGCGGCGGAGTCGTTTGAGGACCATGCGCGCTTCCTCAAGCGCAAGCGCTACCAGCCGCTGTTCCAACTCAAGGAAACCGACTATGCCGGCTGGGCAAACGGGCTGAAGCAGTGCGGCTACGCCACCGACCCGTCGTATGCCGCCAAGTTGGTAAACATCATCGAGATGTACGAGTTGTACAAGTACGACAGCAACCAGCCGGTGGTGGCGAAGCGCCGCGAGTTGAAGGGCGACGAGACGCTGGAGCACTCCGTGAACATGACCATCGTCAACGAGTTCCGCATCATGCACAAAATCAGCCAGAAATGGGGGCTCTACTACATCACCGCCTATGCCGGCGACACCTACGACAGCATTGCCGACGAGTACGGCATGAAGAAGCGCAAACTCCTGGGCTACAACGACCTCGGCAACAATGCGGCGGTGCCCGAAGCCGGGGCGGTGCTCTACCTGCAGGAGAAAAACTCCAGTATGCCCGACGGCATGCCCGAGGCCCACAAAGTGCGCCGCGGCGAGACAGCCTACTCCATAGCCCAGGCCTACGGCTTGAAACTCAAGTCGTTGCTCAAGATCAACGGTCTTTCGGAAGGCGACACCCTCCGCGTGGGGTCCTATCTGCGCCTGCGGTAAAGGTGGGGATGTCCAAAAAAGTATAAAATTATGCGCCGTATCGGCTGAATTACTTAATTTTGCATCCGAAGAACCAACAGGTATATTCGAAAAAAGTAAATTACTAACAATCAAATGTTGAAGCGCATCATCCTCTTCCTTATGCTCGCCGTGGCGTTTGCCGCCAATGCCGAGACCGACGGACTGCCTTCTCCGCGCAACAAGACCTACCACGGTTACTACTATTTTCGCACGGAGCAGGGCGACAGTGCGCTGATGCTCGTGATCAACAACGTGACCGTCTACCCTCCTGAGCGGTTTAAGAACAAAGAGCAGGAGCAATTCTACTGGCGCATGGTGCGCGACGTGCGCAAGGGTCTGCCCTACGCCAAACTCATCTCTGCCACGGTGATTGAGACCTACGAATATATCGCCACCCTCCCCACCACCAAAGAGCGCGAGGCGCACCTCAAGGAGATGGAGAAGGAAGTGTTCAACCAGTACAAGCCCGAGTTGAAGCGCTTCTCGCGGCAGCAGGCGCGCGTGCTTGTGAAACTCATCAACCGCGAAACCAACCAGCAGTCGTTCGGCATCATCAAAGCCTTTCTCGGGGTGTTCCGCGCCTCGTTCTACCAGGCCTTCGGCCGCCTGTTTAACGTCAACCTCAAGGCTGGCTGGAGTCCCGACATCGACGAGACCGACGGCATGATCGACCGCATCGCCACCCGCATCGAGCAAGGCCTGCTCTAACGGTCGGCCGAGTGGCATACCAACGGCCGATGACAAAAAAATTCCGCAAAAATTTGGTAATAAAAAATCTTTGGCTTATCTTTGCACCGCGTTTGACGCAAGGGCGAATACCAGAGTGGCCAAATGGGGCAGACTGTAAATCTGCTGGTTTATACCTTCGGTGGTTCGAATCCATCTTCGCCCACTCCTTGCTAAACTACCAAAAAGAGTTTCCATTCGGAAACTCTTTTTTTGTATCTGTGTTAGAAATATCTTGTCGCCTAAATGGGCGCGCCCCGACGGGACGCTCTCTATCGCAGGGGGTTGGTGCTCCTTCTCTGGAGGTTATTTTCCTTTGCAGAGGGGGCAGTTGGGGTTGCGGTTGAGGGCGAATTTCTGGAATGTCATTGTCGAGGAGTCCACCACGAGCAGGCTGTCGGTGAGGAGTTCGCCGATGCCCACGATGTATTTGATGGCTTCGGTGGCCTGGATGCTGCCGATGATGCCCACAGCGGCGCCAAGCACACCCACAGTGGAACTGTTGGGCACGGTCTTTGGGTCGGGCGCCTGCGGGAAGAGGCAACGGTAGCACGCCGAGCCTGGCACGTGGGTCATGGTCTGTCCGCCGAGCATACGGATGCCGCCAAGCGAGAACGGTTTGCCCACAGCCACACAGGCATCGCTTACGAGGTATTTGGTCTGGAAGTTGTCGCTGCATTCAAGCACGAAATCATAGTCCTTGAATATCTGCGGAGCGGTCTCCTCAGTAAGGAATTCCTGATAGGTGGTAATCCTGATGTTCGGATTGAGGTTCGCGAGCCGTTCGCGCGCAGAGTCGACCTTCGGGCGGCCCAGGTCGAGCGACGAGTGGAGAATCTGCCGCTGGAGGTTCGTCACGTCCACGCGGTCGCCGTCGGCAATGGCGAGGTTGCCCACGCCCGCCGCCGCCAGATAGTAGGCCACCGGCGAGCCCAGTCCGCCTGCGCCCACAATCAACACCCTGCTCTCGCGGAGGCGCTGTTGGCCCTCCACACCGAAGCCGTCGAGCAGCAACTGACGGCTGTATCGCTTCATTTCTTCTTCCGAAAATTGTGTCATAGCAAATCCTTCTTTAGTTCCATATAGAGATTGCAACGCCCGTAGGCCGGGTGTGGACATTCCGCCGCCTCAAAGCCCAACCGGTGGTAGAGCCCAACGGATGCCTCAAGTGCCGTGTTCGCCTCCAACGACAGCACTGCGGCGCCCCGTTGGCGCGCTTCGGCCACCACCGCCTCGCCCAGCGCCAGCCCGATGTGGTGACCCTGAAAACTGGGATCCACCGCCATCTTTGCCAACTCGTAGTGGCGGTTGCCGTGGTTCACCAGCGCGCAGCATCCAGCCGCCGCGCCACCGACGAGGGCGATGAAAATTTCGCCGCCGTCGTCGACAATCTTGCCCGGGTTGGCAAAGATCTTCTCGTCGCACGGCTCGATTCTGAAATACCGTTCAATCCACTGGCGATTGAGCCTCACGAAGGCGTCGCGCACGGCGACAGCCTCGTTCCACGTTGTTATTGTTGCCGTCTCTTTCATAATTCCACTGCAAATTTCGTGGTTTCTTCCCGTTCAGCCAACCCCCGCGTTTAGAATATTATTCCAAAACAAGGCCGTCAAAAAGAAACAACAGAGGCTGCCAAACAATGAACGTTGGCAGCCTCTGTCGGAAAAGACACTTCGTTAGATTTTTTCCTAACCCGCAACTTGGGCTCTCTCCACGCGCTTCTTGCGGGTGCAGAAGCGTTCGCACTGCAGGCAGATGTCGTAGCCCAGCAGGGCGCCGAGGATAAAGTCTTCCTCGGGCGACAACTGGTTGAGCGGGCGCACGATGAACTGGCGCACGGCGGCGATGCATTCAGGCTTGCCGAAATACAGGTTGACGTTGCGCTCGCCGGCGCTCTGCTCAAAGTGGCAGATGCCCTGACCCTCGAGGCGCGCAACCGCAGCGGCGAGGTATCGGCGGCTGAGGGTGCACAGCACCATGTTGCGCACGCCCTTCTTGTATTCGTAAACGTAGTTGAGAAACACCTGCAACTCGCTTGAAAGCATTGTGTTTGCCAGTTCCATAGTTATCGTAGTGTTTAGGATTATCAGTGATGATTATTCAATACCTTCGCTTTTCAGTTGAGCCGCCCAAGCGTCGATGCGCTCGTCGGTCTTGTCGTCCTCGTTGACCTCGTCGAGGGCAAGTCCCACAAACTTGTCGCCGCTCACGGCAGCCGAGTCGTCGTAGGTGTAGCCGTCGGTGCTGAC
>CAVAOU010000023.1:0-12642 GCA_963590085.1 Senegalimassilia sp.
TTTCCCGATTGCGAGTGCAAAGGTACGGCGACTTTTCTTTCCCACCAAATATTTTTGACAAAAAATTATGTTGTAAAACATATTTTTTCTTTCCGCCGTCCGTATTACATTAACCGACAGCGATTTACAAAAATAAAAAATTTTTACCAAAAAGTTACATTTTTCGCCTTTTTGCGACAACATCGGCAAAAATGCGCTATTCATCGAGCCGGAACACGATGCGCTGCACGCCGTCGGCAAACCGCGCCGAGGAGATGCGGAAGTGACCAATCTCTGCCGTGTTCGCCACATGCGCACCCACGCAAAGGCATTCGTCGTAGTCGCCCACCTTGACGATGCGCACCATCTCCGACGCATCGTCGGGCAGGCGCGACAGGTCGAACCGGTCGGCAACGTCGGCCTTGCGCGCCACTTCGGTAACAACGTCGAGATGGCGGGCAATGACTGCGTTGACCGCGTCCTCCACCGCCTGCAACTGCTCCTGGGTGAGCGGCTGCGCCATGCGGTAGTCGCATTTCGACTTGCGGCGCTCAATGTGGGCGTTGCTTGCCCGCCCGCAGCCGAACATCTTTACCATCGTGCCGTTGAGTATGTGTTCGGCGGTGTGCATCGGCGGATATTCCTGTTTATTGTGTTGGTTGAATTCTTCCATAATAGTTTATCTGTATTGATATTCAAATTTCTTAATATAATATTGATTCGCGTCCTTTACGCCCTCAAGGCGGCCGAGCGAGTCGTAGGTGTAGGCTGTTGTTACGCCACTCGAGTCGGTAACCTCCGCCATGCCCGTTAGCCACTGGTAGGTTGTTGTGGTGATGTCGCTGTCGGGCAAACCTTGTCTGATAGACTTGAACACCTCTTTCAGCGCCGCATCATCGCTCAGCCGCGACAGTGCGCCGCCCTCGACGCCTGCCTTGTCGAGGAGCGTGGCATAGTCCGTGCCAAGCGCCTCAACAACCGGATACCTTCCGCCGTATGCCCACAAATATGATGCCAGCACGCGCCCCTTGTAACTTATCTGCGCTATGTTGCCGCAATGGTCGTAGGCATATTCAAATCCCGGGATGCTGATATAGTCCTTCAACTCATCGCTGATGAAGATTTCGCCAAGACGGTATTTGTCGAGCGCCTTCACACCTGCCTCACCAGTGAATGTGCGCACAATGCGCCCGCGGTCGTCATACTCGCGCCTCTTCGCCGAAATGATTGTGCCTTCGCAAACCGTGACTTCCGAAACTACGAGGTTGCAGTTGCCTTTTATATAAGTAAAAAACGTTTCTTCCTTCTGCCCACACGAATTCACCGTCCATTCGGATTTCTTCAGGCGGCAGAGATTGCCCTCAGGCGACTGGTCGGAGAAATAACTGCTTCCCACCGTCCTTACCGACGTTGCGCCCGTAGCCGAGGTTTCTGTCACCGTGGCGGTGGCAATCCGCTTTGCGCAGACGGTCAGAGAGTACTTGCTCACCGTGTAGTCGGCAAGGAGGTCGACTGAGTCCTTGAGCATCAGGTTGCTGAAATCGCTTATCTTCACGAAGTCGCCCGTGAGGCTGCCCACGGGAGCCTCAACAACGGAATATTGATAGTCGTATTGCCTACGGAGCAATCGGTCGCTGGGCGAAAAAACGGTTTTGCTCACCAGGTCGCCTCTCTTGTAGGCCCGCGATGTAGGAATACGGTTGTTCACCGGGCCGCAGTTGCTAAACGCCATGTCGAGCACATCGGGGCTGTCGCGGAAGGTTGAGAAATCATACTGCGTCACGATGTCGCCCGACTCGGTTTCTCGGGTTTCAAACACCCGGTGGTAAAGGATGCCCGAATATCCAGCGGCAGCGCCCGCCAAGCCGACCGACGATGTGCCATAGACCGTGGCAATGTTGTCGCCCAATCCGCCATCGTCGTGCCCGCCGAAGATGAAATGATAGGAATATTCAGGCTCCATCGGCACAACGCCGCTCGAACTGAGGCTGTCGGCATAGGCGTCGCAATACTTGAACGTCCGCCGCAGCGAGGCATTGGTTTCGTCGTTTGTAAACGATGAAACTGCCTTTATCCTCAAGCCGCCCCAACTGCGCCGCGGGTCGCTCCGCGTTTCCTTTACCTCGTCAAACGCGATGCTGACGATGCCGAAATCGCCTTCGGCATTCTCGCGCTCAAAGTAACTCTCCAGGTTGGGCAGGTCGATGTTGCGCGGATTGTAGAGCATAATCCTGTACGCGCCAGCGCCGAGCGCAATCTTGTGGGGCGATGCACTGTTCTCGCGGTCGATAAACACCATCCCGACAACATTGCTGTTTCCGTCCAGAATCTTCACCGACGGATAATAGTCGGAATAGAGCGGAGTATGGGTGTTGTTGTAGTCCTTCCAGCCGTCGTCGCCGCCAAGATAGCCAAGCGCGTCAAACATGCCGAAATACTTCGACACGTCGACCGTGACCGTTGTCCGAGTCTCTAACGAAATCGGCTGCACGGTCTTTTCCGCAGGCTTTCTGCCACACAGCGTGTAGTTGCGCGGCGTGACGGTCGTAGTGACCTGTTCCTTATTCTTCAGGCTATTCACATATCCGTAGTCGTGCTGCTCCCAGTCGAGCGACGTAAACCCTCCCGTCGGATAGTTTATCCGGCGGAGCATGCCAATCATTGTCTGCGCCTCTTGGGGGCGACGGTCGCCTTTCGGGTAACTGCCCGACGGATGTCCGAAGTCGTCGGTAAGCAGCGTCTTGTTGTCCGCGCCGTTGTAGTATCCCCAATGGTCCTGCGAGTTGCCGTAGGATGCCGGCACCTCGCCGTCCTGATAGTTGAACGAATAGAGCATTTGCCGCTCCTTGCCGTTGGCCGACAGTCGGTCGACCTGCGTGAGGAGTCCTCCGTATTTGCCGCCGAAGGGGCTCTGCGTCTGGGTGAACTCAAACCGCTTCACCACAGTGCTTTTGTCGTCGCCGCGATGCACCACAATCTGCAACAGTCGGTCGTAGCGCGTAGAGAATGCGCTGAGCGACACCGATTTGGTTTCGTACTTGAATTCTATAGTCTCCGAACTGGAGACAATGCGTTTCAGCAGTTTCGGATAGTAATCGATATAGGAATCCGCGCCCGTCAGTCCGCACGTGAGGCGGCGGATGTAGTCGGAGTCGAAGCAGTCCTCATAGCGGTATGTTCCGCCAATCTTGTATCTTCGCCGGCCAGCGTCCTGATACTCAAACACGATGGAGTCGCCCTGCATCGACTTGATTTTGGTGAGATGCCACGCCGACGCGAAACGGAATTTCGACTTCTGTAGGTCGGGGTTCTGCTGAATGTTGGGATAGTACAGATATTCGTATTCGCTTTGCTCCACTTCCTGAAAGCAATAGCATGTGCCGTTACCGTCGACCACTTCGTAGCGGTTGGGGAAGGCCGATTGCAACTGTCGGCCGTTTCGGAAGTCGAGAAACACGTTCGACTGGAGAACCATCCTTCGGTTGTCGTCGTAGGCAAACGTGCAGTCGAGTCCAAGCCCCGACAGTCGCAGCACATCGTTGGCCACGTCCATGCGCCCGTCCTCATACGGTTGGCAATACTGCGAAATGAATCTCACATACTCTGAACCGGCAATCGAATTGTCGTACTCCGCAGGCTTCTGCCTCACGTAGTCGCGGAGTTTCCTGCCGTTGGCATCAATATGCAGCAATCCGCGCATCGCCCCGCCTTCCTCAAGCATCTCATCAGGCAGGCCATTGACAGTGCGGGCAATCGACGCTCCTGCATTGAGAGTCCACCCCAGCCCCACAATTCCAGCCGTCTCGTCAACCTTGATGCCGCCGCCATGGTATGCTATGCTTATAGGTATCGCCAATGTGCCTTGCCTGACCTCATAAATCGGTATATTGATGTCGGGCTGGCCTGTTGCATACGACACGCCGATATCCATGCCGCCGTCAAGGCTGGCAACGGTCGGACTTGGAGGCAGTTGCGTGAAGTTGTGGGGAGCATAGTCGCGGCTGCCCGCCACAACATCAACCGCCGCAACAATGCCCAAAAGCAAAAGCAACAATCTAACTACTCTTTTCATTTCGTTTTTCTTTTTAGTGAAGCACACAAATCCTGACAAAGTTCAAACTTATGGTAGGCATCGTAAAGTCCTGCCAAGCAAATAAACAGGCATGGCTCAATAGGCCACATGAACGTATTCACCGAAAACTCATATTTTAATGAAGCCATTTCATCCATCAATCTTATCAAAAACACGGCAACCGCCCAAATGTCGGCGATGATTATCACGCCATACCAAACGACGAGCATCAATGATTTAGCCTGCGAGCGCAATTTAGACGGTTTCGTTTTGGCAAACAATTTAAAAGCCACAAAGACAGACAAATACAATGCAATCACGAAAGGGATGAATACCCTGAAAAAAATCTCCGCCGAACTTATGTGCGAATCCGCACCAAATAAGTTAAACATCCCTATAATGTAGGATATTCCGAAAGTTAAGATTGCTAGTATCAATATTGTCGCTTTAACCATTTTCATAAACGCCTACATTAAAAACAACTAATAGCATTATTGATTTTCCCGGTAGCCATGGCGGCTACCGTCGACAGGCAAAACAGTATAGCAGTGACGTGCTTCATGTCGGTCAGGTTTGTAACAACAACAAAACTAACGTTTTATTCCGAATTTACCAAACTCAAAGCAGAAAAAACACCGATTCTCTGAATCTCATCTTCGCGCCTCGTGAAGGCAACAACTCCTGCCTCCACATAGCCACAATCTTCTTTGAGGCAATGATTTACTTCCAAATGCCTAATTCCTGCAGGATGGATCAGCATGATGGTGTTAACTGAGGAGTCGACGAACTGCCCAAGCCGCAGCAACTCAACCAAATCGGCGAAACTGCGGTTTGCCTTTATCAGGTCAAAACTTTCAATCACGCAACTTTCAAACCAATAGGGCTGGTTTGGCATAGGAAGTTCGCGGATATAGAATATCGTATCCCGCCCTTGTGTTATAAGAGCCATATGGGGTGCACTGTCGTCATAAAATTCAATTTTACCGTTTACATAAGTTCTCTTTATCTGAGCCCTTGTCAATTTTATCCGCGGGTCTTCAAAAATTGTCTTGTTGTCAGTCACCGCCACAATCGTGTCGTTCGACTTCAGAACCTTGAAAATCCGGGAGTCGGCGGCATAGGCAATCTCCGACTCAGTAGGCTTCTCCGACGGAAACAGTCTTACACCGTAAATTTTATTATCCACAGAGTCCACACCCAGAGCCCTACCCTGCGCCAAAGCGCTGGCCGACAGCCAGACAAGCAACATTACTATAATTGTTTTCAGTTTCATCGGTCTATTCCTTGATGCATATTGAATTCCGGTCAAACAAATAGTATGAATCGAGAGGCGAGTTATACTTCAGATTGTGCAACACTGTTTTTTCATCCACAATAGATATCTTGCTTTTTAAAGCGGGAGCCTCTTCCTTTGAGCAGATTACGAAATATGTGAACGTTTCTCCCGGATTGATACGCTTAACAAACGTCTGCCCAAGCACTTTTTCCTTAAATTCCGCATGATACCACAGCCATATCAGCATTGGACGGCTTCGCCTGAAAAAATTAATAATTTGCTCAATGTCACCATATCCCGACTGATTGTCAGTAGGGTTGACCCACGTAAGATAAGCCTCCGATGAATTGTTCTTTATCTCGAGGCACCATACAAATTCCTTGGCATCTGAATGATACGGCCAATAGCCATAGAACGATTCTTGTATGCTAAGATTCTTGTCCTGGGCAAATGCTTCAACAATGCCCAAAAGCAGGACAAGTAACACTACTATAATTGTTTTCAGTTTCATACAATTCAACGTTTTATTGATTTTAAAATCAAGATATGTTGTATTGGATTACTAAATCTTGCTCCTGGACGGGGCTTTCCATTGTATGTATAGGAAAAAAGTCTATCAGCCCCTAACTGAATGTCAAAATTCTGGACCGCCTTAGTTGACTCATCTCGATTATATATTATATGGTTATTCTTTTCTTCATAATCAGAAGACAATATAAAACAACCTGCTGACCAGTCACGAGCATTTCCACTCCCAATATGGAAACGGACACCTCTATCTGCAACGCTCCCGCCAACTCCCGGCTGCCTCCATTTCACACCAGCAGAAGGAGCCACTATCGGATATTCGCCATCGGGTATTCGCCGCCCTGAGTTTATCTTTTCAGAAGACTCTCCGCCAGGAGCCACATAATAACCTGTTCCAGACTCATCACTTCCAGAGATATGATACACTCCAAGAGTATAATCCATCTTTTCTTCCCCAATTCGCAAATTTAGCATATCCAATCGCTTACCATACTTACCTTCAGAGAATACATAGGATTTTGTTACCCCATCCAATGTTACATTAAACACATCATCACCATCTGCAACGAAAGGTCGCTCAAATATCCATTTATTGTTGACATACGAAATGTTGACCGTATCCATTCCCAATGGGTCTATTGCATTTGCTGGATTGTTGCCGCAGTAGACGTAGGGCGAAAGGCCGGGATAATCGAGCGAGAGCGGGTCGGGAGTGAGGAAGCGCATATCGTCCGGGGCATAGAGGCGGGCGCCGTTGTCGTAGAGCGACAAGCCTTCAAACGCCACAAACTCTTTGCCGGCATGCATCCGCCGCGTCACTGGTTCATTGCCCTTGGCATAGACCACCGGCAGCCCTGTGGCATGGTAGTCGACGGCCTGCACTATCTGCCCCGCGCTGTCGGCTACGGCCACGATGCTTCCGAGCGAGTTGCGCACATAGCGGTGGCTATGCCATTGCCCGTCGCTGCCCTTGAGGAAGAATCCGCCGTCCCATTCCACCCTCTCGGTGACGCCGCCCACGCGCTGCACTGCACCGTAGTAGTCGCGGCGGGTAGTGCCCGTTCTGCCGTTGGCAAGGCGGACTGTCCGCGTTTCGCTTTCTTTCACGCCGTCGGCATCATACCCGAACCGTAGCGCGTTGCCGTTGTCCATCGTGATGGACTGGGGCTGATGGTTGTCGTTGTAGCGTATCTCCTTTATGTTGCGCAACTTGTCGGCAACAATGCGGCCACAGGAGTCGTAGGCCACAGGAGAGTCCACGCGCGACGGAAAGTCGCCCATGCCGCCATACTCATCGTCCGCCATCGACACGGTGTCGACCACGCACTTCACGCGGTTGCCGGCATAGTCGGCCAGAACCATCGTCTGGTCTCCACGGTCATGCCTCACAATGTTGCCGTTAAGGTCGTATTTAAAACCGTCGTACAACGGACTTTCACAGAGCCCGACAAATAGAAATCCCTGCTCGTCGTAGAGGTATTCCATGCTCGTGCCGATGGTGTCGCCGTCGTACGGCACTCGGATTGTCCTTTTCTCAACCATCCCGTTGTTGAGATAGGAGAGCGACTCACGGGAACTTGCGCCTACCGCTGCCTGTAGGCGGCCCTGCACGTCAAGGGTATACACTTCATCGCCGCCGCTGCTGCCGCGCTTGCCCACGAGCCGCCCGGCGGAGTCGTAGTCATAGATGCTGCGCTGCCACGAGCCGCCGTCCACACGGATCTCGTCCATATAAATCTTGCCGCCGTCAGCCATATAGGAGTATCGGCTGTCGATGCGCACCTCGTCGGGGTTGTTTTGCCATTCGCCCTGCGGGAACGACATCTCCACGGTTTGGCGCACAGGCTGGCCGATGTAGTTGTAGTCGGTAAATGTGCTTTCCACAAATTCCGCCGTATATTGCCGGCGGCACATGGCTCTCACGCGGTCACGCTCGTCGCTGACCGCAACCGAGAACACAGGGAAGCCGCAACTGCCCATCACGGCATAGCCCGTCGCCTTTCCCATGCGCGAGGCTGCGGGCGTGAACGGATAGTCATTGGAAGCGGGCAACGCCCAGTCGGAGGTCCAAAAATCGTAGGTGTCGTAGTAGTAGGCGTGGGTGAGTGTTCTGCCTGTAGAGGGCGCATTGTCAAGGCGATAGCACAGGCTGATGTCCTTGTCGGCAGTCGTGGTGAATGTCGCAGTGATTTCGCCGCCGGCATACTTCCGCGCAAGTTCGTCCTGCGTCCATCCGCCAGCGAAAAGGCCCGACACGGCAAGACGCGACTTGCCATCGTAGGCATAGAAGCGCCATTGCCCGTTTTGGCGCAGGTGGCCGTCCTGCTCGCATACAAGGCGGTCCTGGCTGTCGTAGACGTAGAGCGTCGGCGCAACTCCCTGCGGGCGGCTCATCACCATGCGTCCCTGCCTGTCGTAGGCCATCTCCGAGCATAGCGCAGTCACCACACTGTCGGCGCAGACGCCTTCGGCTGTGAGGCGTTTCGTCCCTTCGGGCGAGACAATGAAGCGCAGGCGGCCACACACGTCGTAGGCCCAGCAGGCCCACGCATCGCCAGCCATCTCCGCAACCTTGCGGCCGCTGAAGTCGGTATAGGTGTAGTGCGTCAGAAGCGACTCGTCGGTCGATGTAGTCAGCAGCAGCGACCCTTCGGCATAGTGCCCTTTCCGCTCCAACTTGCCGTTGGCGTTGGCGAAAAACATCGGGATTTCGCCGTCGTAGCACAGGTCGTGCTCCGTAAGGGCTCGCGCTTCAGCTCCCGGGCGGACGGTTGCCGAGGTGCGCATATCCTCCGACAGGTCGTAGGTCAGGGCGGCAAACGGATTGCGACAGCCGTAGAACGACTGTGTGGCGCTCTTCAGCGCTGGCGCAGCGACAAAGCCGCCGTGCAGCCCCACCGGCTGCCATCTCTGCATCACCTCCCCGCCGCGACCGTAGACGGTCAGCGCATAGACATTCTCGAAGTCGCCCCCGGCGCCCTCGTCGACCCACTCAACCAACCGGCCCAGTCCATCAAAATAGGAGGTTGTCACCCGCGACAAATCGTAGTACGGCGCAGGCTCCTCGCGTGACCGCAAGTAAGGCTCTATGCAGCGCACACGGTTTTCCGCAGCCATGGCGGCTACCGTCGACAGGCAAAACAGTATAGCAGTGACGTGCTTCATGTCGGTCAGGTTTGTAACAACAACAAAACTAACGTTTTATTCCGAATTTACCAAACTCAGAGCAGAAAAATTTCCCTTCGCCCGCCTATGACAGCGGCAGGGCATTGGTGGGCTGAGCGGCGAGGGTGAGCATCCCGTCGGGATGCCATATTGATAACCCCAGGCTTCAGCCTGGGGATGCTGACAATCTATAATTTGCGCCCTATAAGTGGCGCCACAGGGGTGTGGTAGCCTTCGTCTGTGCGGTAGCGTACTTACAGCACGCAATTACTTTTTGGACAGCCCTTACCCCAGGCTAAAGCCATGGGGTTATAGACATTGCGCCTCGAGGAGGCGCTCAACCCCACTGGTGGTGTTTTCCGCTCACCTTGCGCCGATTTTCTCTCGGCTTGCACTATCTTTCGATAAGATAGGCGGCGCCTCGGAAAAGAAAATTGAGCAAGCTCTTTTCTTTTCTCTCGGCTTGCACTATCTTTGCACAAAACATTCTGATGAACAAGACGTACAGACACGAAGACAAGTTGAAGGCTGTCACCTCAGCCCTTGCCAACAAAGCGTCACTGGGCAAAATGTGCCATCTCTGCCGGGGCGGCGAACCCCTTCCGGCACAGTCGTCAATTCAAGAAATCATCGACCTTTGCCGCGCTGTCCTGTTCCCTGGATTCTACGGTTCCGACGATGTGAACATCTACAACCTCGAATACTTTATCGGCATCAACTGCGGACGCCTGCAAACGGTGCTCTCCGAGCAGATTGCCGCGGGCCTGTCGCTCGCCGACTCGGCTACGTCGCCGCGCAGTTACTTCGAGATTGAACATGAGTCGACAACCATTGCCGCCGAGTTTATCGGAATGCTTCCGGAGATGCGCCGCATGCTCCACACCGACGTGCACGCCACCTACTGCGGCGACCCCGCTGCCGTGAGCACCGAGGAGGTGATTTTCTGCTATCCGGGCATCAAGGCCATCATCAACTACCGCATAGCGCACGCGCTGCTCACCCTCGGCGTGCCCATCATCCCGCGCATGATCAGCGAGATGGCTCACTCCGAAACGGGCATCGACATCCATCCGGCTGCCACCATCGGCGAGCACTTCTCCATCGACCACGGTACGGGTGTGGTAATCGGTGCAACGGCCATCATCGGCAACAACGTGAAACTCTATCAGGGCGTAACGCTCGGCGCGAAGAGTTTCGACTACGACGAGGACAACAACCCTATCAAGGGCATACCCCGCCACCCTATTATCGGCGACAATGTGGTCATCTACTCCAACACCTCCGTGCTCGGACGCATCCGCATCGGCAACAATGCCGTGATTGGCGGTAACATCTGGGTCACCGAGCCGGTTGCCGACAACGAGAAACTCATCCAGGCCAAGGCCGACAACATCCTCAGATTAAAGCAAGACCAAGATATATAATGAAAGAGCAAATGGAACTCGTAGCCAAGACTTTTCAAGGACTTGAAGACGTCCTGGCAGATGAACTGCGCCAACTCGGCGCCGACGACGTGAGAATCGGCACCCGCATGGTGGCATTCAAAGGCGACAAGGAACTGATGTATAAGGCCAACTTCTGCTGCCGCACTGCCTTGCGCATTCTCAAGCCTATCCACACGTTCTCGGCTTCCGACGCCGACGAACTCTACCAGGAGGCGAAGAAATTCGACTGGGAGCAACTGCTGTCGCCGGAAAAGACTTTCGCCATCGACTCTACCGTCTACAGCGAGGACTTCCGCCACTCCAAGTTTGTCACCTACCGCGTGAAGGACGCCATCGCCGACTATTTCACCGAGAAGTACGGCAAGCGTCCGTCAATCCGCCTCACCAACGCCGACATCCTGCTGAATGTGCACATCTATCAGGACAAGGTTACCCTGTCGCTCGACAGTTCGGGCGAGTCGCTCCACAAGCGCGGCTACCGCGTGATGCAGACGGAGGCTCCTATCAACGAGGTGCTTGCTGCCGGACTGATCCTGAAGACGGGCTGGCACGGACAAAGCAACTTCATCGACCCGATGTGCGGCTCGGGCACGTTCCTCATCGAGGCTGCGCTCATTGCCCGCAACATCAACCCGGGCGTGTTCCGCAACGACTTTGCCTTTGAGCACTGGCCCGACTTCGACCAAGAGTTGCTCGACTCCATCTACAACGACGACTCCGCCGAGCGCGAGTTCGACTATAAAATCTACGGCTCCGACATTTCACCGAAGGCTATTGCCATTGCCGAGCGCAACATCAAGAGCGCTGGTGTGGGCAAATACATCGACCTGAAGACAATGGCGTTCCAGGACTACACCGAAGCCCCGGAAAACGGCATCCTCATCACCAACCCGCCCTACGGCGAACGCATCGCTGCCGACGACATGGACGCGCTCTACGCCTCTATCGGCGAGCGCCTGAAGAATGTGTTCCGCGGCTACCACGCCTGGGTGCTCGGCTACAAGCCTGAATATTTCGACAAGATCGGCCTGAAGCCTTCTGTCAAGTTCCCTGTGCTCAACGGCGCGCTGGAATGCGAGTTGCGCGAATACGTAATCTTCGACGGCACCTACGCCGAGTTCCGCAAGCAGGGACGCACCATCCGCGACGAAGAGTTCAAGCGTCCGGAACGCCCCGTGCGCCGCAAGCGCGACGACGAAGGCGGCGAGAAGCGCGACCGCAAGTTCCGTAAGCGCGACGACAAGCCGTTCGGCGACAAGAAGCACGACGACCGCAAGTTCAACAAGCGCGACGACCGCAAGTTCCGCAAGCGCGACGACAAGCCCTTCGGCGACCGTTCGCGCGACAGCAAGCGCAGCAAGGACAGCCGCCGCTTCGACGATGACAAGGTGCGCCGCGCAGTGAAGTTCCGCAAACCGCGCCTCTTCGACGAATCGGAATTTGGCGACAACGAGGTGGTGATGCGCCACCGCAACCGTAAGGACAACGACTAAAAACATATATTTCTCATCATGGCTGATTCAAAACATACCGTATTGCTCCTCGGCTCCGGTGGCCGGGAGTCGGCTTTGGCGTGGAAACTGAGCCAAAGCGACCGTCTTGCTAAACTGTTTATCGCGCCGGGCAACGGCGGAACGCTCCAGTATGGAGAAAACGTTCCTCTCTCGCCGCTCGACTTCGACGCCATCCGCGACTTTGTCACCGCCAACGGCGTGACAATGGTCGTTGTAGGCAACGAAGACCCTCTGGTGGCTGGCATCTACGACTATTTTGCTGGCAACGAGGCGCTGAAGAGCGTGCCCGTAATCGGCCCATCGAAGGGCGGTGCGCAACTGGAAGGCAGCAAGGACTTCGCCAAAGGGTTCATGATGCGCCACAACATCCCGACGGCGCGCTATCTCAGCGTTGACAGCAGCAACGTAGAGGAAGGCATAGCGTTCCTCCGCTCGCTCGAAGCGCCCTACGTGCTCAAGGCCGACGGGCTGGCTGCAGGCAAGGGTGTGCTCATCCTGCCCAACATCGAGGAGGCAGAGGCATCGCTCCGCGAGATGCTCGGCGGCATGTTCGGCAAATCATCGGCAACAGTGGTGATTGAGGAATTCCTCTCGGGCATAGAG
Organism: Senegalimassilia sp.; assembly: GCA_963590085.1. Lineage (GTDB taxonomy): Bacteria > Bacteroidota > Bacteroidia > Bacteroidales > Muribaculaceae > Limisoma. The sequence goes on from CAVAOU010000023.1 coordinate 12,583, forward strand.
TGCTCTGTGTTTGTGCTCACCGACGGCAACTCCTACAAGGTGCTCCCCGTGGCTAAGGAC
>CAVAOU010000024.1:0-12444 GCA_963590085.1 Senegalimassilia sp.
GTCGATGCCCTCTGCCGTGAGTGCGTGCATCAGCCGACGGCTCACCACAGCCGCCCCGCCTTTTGCGTCCGACGTGTTGAGTATCACCACTTTCATCGCTTCACTCTTTTAAGTATGGAGCCGAGGTTGATATGCTCCTTTTTCAGAATCATCATCACGAAGACCACAAGCAAAACGGTGTTGACCGCCAGTTGGAGCACGGTGTTGCCCACCTTGAGGTATTCGGCCACAGCGAATAAAACTGCGGCGGCGATGACGTATACAAAAATCGACTTCAGGTCGTAGTCTATCGGGTTTTTCTTCTGTCCCACCACATAACTCAGCACCATAGCCACACCGTAGCCGGCAACGCCTGCCCAGGCGCATGCCATATAGCCGAAGCGCGGCACAAGGAGAATGTTGATGGCTATCAGCACGGCGCATCCCACAAAGGAGAAGAGCGCGCCCCAGAGGGTCTGGTCGATGAGTTTGTACCAAAACGAGAGGTTGAAGTACACACCCATCAGTATCTCGGCGCCCATCACGATAGGCACCACGCGCAGACCTGCCCAGTAGTCGGGGTTAGGGGCGATGACGTGTTTCAAGACGTCAATGTAGAACACCACGCAGAGGAACGCCAGCAGGGTGAAGATGATGAAATATTTCATCGCCTTGGCGTAGAACTCCTTGCTGTCCTTGTCGCGGCTCTTGCTGAACACGATAGGCTCGTAGGCGTAGCGGAACGCCTGGGTGAGCAGCGCCATGATCATGGCAATCTTGCTCGCTGCGCCGTAGATGCCCAGTTGCATCTTGGCGTCGTTGCCCGCATAGACGTGGCTGAAGATAATCTTGTCGGCCACTTGGTTGAGGATGCCGGCGATGCCGAGGATGAGGATAGGATAACTGTAGTTGAGCATGCGGCGCGCCAATGCCCAGTCGAAGCCTCCGCCGAGTTTTACCAGCGGCAGCATCAACAGCATGATGGTGCCCGTGCACACGAGGTTGAACAGGAAGGCGTAGCCCACGTCGCTACCGTGGAGAAACACGTAGTAGACGATGTTCAAGGCTATGTTGAGAACAATGAAGAGCAACTTCAGCGCCACGAAGCGGTAGGGTTGCTTGCGGTAGCGCAGGTAGGCAAACGGGATGCACTGGAAGGCGTCCATTGCCACCACGCCCATCATCATGCCTATGTACCACGGATGGTCGGCATAGCCCATGGCGCCTGCAATCTGCGGCAGGAAGGCGAGCACGAGGAGGATGAACAGCAGCGACGTGGAGCCCACCATGATGAGCGTGGTGGAGTAGACGCGCTGCGGATTCTCGTCGGTCTTGTTGACGTAGCGGAAAAAGGTTGTTTCCATGCCGTAGGTGAGTATCACCATCAGCAGGGCTACCCACGCATACACCTCAGTGACAACGCCGTAGCCGCCCGACTGGGCGGACATTGCAGTGACGTAGATTGGCACAAGCAGATAGTTGAGGAAGCGCCCAACTATCGAACTGACACCATAGATTGCGGTGTCCTTCACCAATGATTTCAAACCTGCCATTTTCTGCTATCTGCTAAAAGTCATAGTCAGTCTCGGTGGAACCGTAACATGCGCGGATTGGAAGGCCCATGTAGCGGTAGTGCTTGGTCAACGAGCCATCGGTCTCGTAGGGGCTGGCACTTGTGCCCATAATGGTCGAGGCGTAAACGAAGTCGGCTTCTTTGCCGTAGCCGAATGTATTTCTTTGCCACAGAGCCACCTCGGTGCCGTAGCCGGTCAGCGTCGTGCCGTCGTAGTAGCCGCCCGCAGGAATGAAGATTTTCTGCTTGTTCATGTCGGTTATCTCCAATCCGTAGATTGTTGTGCCGTCAGGGGCAACGCGGCTACTCCAAGCCTTGGTGTAATAGTGGTCGAACAGGAAAGACTCCTGTATATTCCCACTGCCGCGCCATCCCAGAGTGTGGGCCTCGCCGCCTGTAATGACTGCAGCAGCATCATCGGCAGCCTCGAGATAGAGTGGCGCCGAGTCGGTGGCACGGTACTTGGTAGCCTCTGTGCCCTCGCTCCACTTGTAGTTGTCCCACGTATACTCGTCCTTCGGCGTGGTCTCGCCCCAGGCGTAGTAGTCGCCGGGGTCGCCGTCGCTGCTCGAGCCGAGGTTGTAGCGGTCCACGGTGATGGTGTAGGTGGTGTGCGATGAGGTGCTGTATTCGTTATATTTCAGTTCCACCTTGCGGCTCAGCGTGCGCGCATCGCCAATGGGGGTTACCTGCAGGCTGTCGCCGTAAAAGACTTGGCCGAACACCTTGACGTAGGGCCGCCAGGTGTAGGTCACACCCGACTCCAGACCGTAGACGGTGAAGTCGTAGGTGCTGGCGTCATGGCTTAATGTTGTGCCAAGGCGTCTCTTGCCGTCGCGCTCGTAGGTTGGGTTGCCAAACGGGCTGTAGACCACGCCCACCTCTATCTTGCTGGGGGAGAACGACTTTACTGCTTCGTCGGCAATCTTTACGTCGAAGTTGCCCTTGAATGTAGTGTAGGTCTCGGCCTCGGTGCTGTTGACCGTAAAGGAGAACAGTCCGCTCTCAGGCTTTTTGAACGTAATTTTGTCGCCGGCAGTGCGGTTGCGCTGCTCCACGACGCCGGTTTCCTTCACCAGGTAGATGTTGTCGTCGGCGTGCATCGCCGGCACAACCATCGCCAAACCCAATGCAATCAATACTAACTTTTTCATATATATGTTCCTTTATAACAAAAAACTTTCATAATTTTCGCGTGTCACAACCTTGAAGTCCACGTCGCCGTACGACCTTGAGAACGACAGCGGCAACGCTGCCTTGCGGTTGGGATTCCACTTCATCTCCACGGCCGACAATTGCCCGTCGATGTCCTCGATATAGTCGATCTCCTGTTTGGTCTTCGACCGCCAGAAATAACTCTTGGCATACGACTTGTCGTAGCGCAGTTTCTTCAACCGTTCCGACACGATATAGTTTTCAAACAGCGCGCCGGTGTCCATCCGGCTCTCCACCATCTGATAGTTGCCTATCACGGCATTGCGGATGCCGCAGTCCCAGAAATAGATTTTGCGGGAGAACTTCAGTTCGTTGCGCAGATTCCGGCTGAACGAACCCAGACGGAACACTATGTAGGACTGCTCAAGGAGCGTTACGTAACTCTCCACGGTCTTCGGGTCGAGCCCGCAGGTCTGAGCCAACTCGTTGTACGACACCTCCGAGCCTATCTGGAAAGCCAGCGCCTGAAGCAGTTTCACCAACCTGTCGCTCTTCTTGATTCTGTCAAACATCAAGATGTCCTTATACAGATAACTGTCGGCCAACTCGGTCAAGACAGTCCGCTCGTCACCGACATTGTTGACCACGTCGGGATAACTGCCATAGACAAGCCGATGGGACAAAAGCCGCTTCTCTTCCAGCAACCCATGGTGCTCCACCAGTTCGCCAAACGAGATGGGGAACATCCAGTACTCCAATTTCCGGCCAGTAAGGGGCTCTTTGATTTTGCTGGACAGGTCGAACGCCGAACTGCCAGTAGCCACCACCTGCACATCAGCGATGTTGTCGGTGATCAACTTGATACACAGTCCGATATTGGCAATGCGCTGCGCCTCGTCGATCACGACTATCTTTTTCTTTCCGATAATCGTGCCGAGCATCGTCGACGACGCATTCTCAAACATGCGCCTCACGTCCTGCTCATCGCCGTTGAGCCACAGCACGTCGTCACGCCCTTGGAACAAGTCCTTCAGTATCGTGGTTTTGCCCACCTGTCTTGCTCCAAAAAGGATGATGGCCTTTCCGTGCCATAACCGCTGCTGTAATGTGCCCTCTAAAATACGTTTTATCATACCTGCCATCTTTGTTTATGACTGGAGGCAAAATTAAGTATTTTTCTTCTCTATTCCATAAAAAACGATACTTTTTTGGAATTGATTCCAAAAAAAGCAATACTTTTTTGGATTACAGACATCGGACGACCCCGGCGAAGCCTATAGGCGACGCTTTTCGGGTGGGTAGTCGATGCTGTAGTGGAGTCCGCGCGACTCGTGGCGCTCTTTAGCCTGTCGCATAACGAGATAGCCCACGTTGATGAGGTTGCGCAACTCGCAGATGGCGCGCGACGCCTTGCTCTGCTTGAACAGGCGCTCGGTCTCTTCGTAGAGGATGTCGAGGCGGTTCCATGCGCGGTCGAGGCGCAGGTTGGAGCGCACGATGCCTACGTAGGTGCTCATAATTTGGTTCACCTCCTTCATGCTCTGCGTGATGAGCACCATCTCTTCGTTGTGGGTTGTGCCCTCGTCGTTCCATTCTGGCACGTCGTCGCGCAGCGCAATGTGGCCGATGTTGGCCATGGCGTGCTTGGCTGCCGCGTCGGCGTAGACCACAGCCTCAATCAGCGAGTTGGACGCCAGGCGGTTGCCGCCGTGCAGACCGGTGCATGAGCATTCGCCCACGGCGTAGAGGCGGTCGATCGACGAGCGTCCGTCGAGGTCCACCTTGATGCCTCCGCAGAGGTAGTGGGCTGCCGGAGCAACGGGGATATAGTCTTTGGTGATGTCGATGCCGAGGCTGAGGCACTTGGCATAGATGTTGGGGAAGTGGTGCTTGGTCTCTTCCGGGTCCTTATGGGTGACGTCGAGCCACACATGGTCGTCGCCGCGCATCTTCATCTCGTTGTCGATGGCGCGTGCCACGATGTCGCGCGGCGCCAACGACAGGCGCGGGTCGTATTTCTGCATGAATTCCTTGCCGTCCATGGTGCGGAGCACTGCCCCGTAGCCGCGCATCGCCTCGGTGATGAGGAAGGATGGGCGGTCGCCGGGATGATAGAGCGCCGTGGGGTGGAACTGGATGAACTCCATGTCCTGGACGGTGCCTTTGGCGCGGTAAACCATGGCGATGCCGTCGCCAGTGGCTACCATCGGGTTGGTTGTGGTGGTGTACACCTGTCCGATGCCGCCGGTGGCCATTACGGTTACCTTAGAGAGGAAGGTGTCGACCTTGCCGGTCTCCGGGTTGAGGATATATGCGCCGTAGCACGTGATGTCGGGGGTGCGGCGCGTAACGATCTTGCCGAGGTGGTGCTGGGTGATGATCTCCACGGCAAAGTAGTTTTCGTAGACGTCGATGTTGGGGTGGCTCTTGAGGGCGCGCACGAGGCTCTGCTGGATCTCTGCGCCGGTGTTGTCGGCGTGGTGGAGGATGCGGAACTCCGAGTGGCCGCCTTCGCGGTGGAGGTCAAACTCGCCGTCGTCTTTGCGGTCGAAGTCAACGCCCCATTGGAGCAACTGGTTGATCTGTTCTGGAGCGCCTTTCACCACCTTCTCCACGGCGGCGCGGTCGCTGAGCCAGTCGCCGGCAATCATAGTGTCTTCGATGTGCTTGTCGAAATTGTCGACCCTGAGGTTGGTCACTGAAGCCACACCGCCCTGGGCGTAGTATGTGTTGGCTTCTTCGATGTCCGACTTGCAGATGAGCGCCACACGGCCTGTTTCTGCTACCTTAAGGGCAAAACTCATGCCCGCGATGCCGGAACCGATTACGAGATAGTCATATTTACGAATCATGACAATTGAATTTTCTTGAACTGCAAAATTACTGAAATCCCGACACAATGCAAAATCCGCGCGGCCTATTCAATCACGGCGAGCACCTCGCCTACGGTGGCGGCGGTGAGAATGCGGTTGAGCACCACGCCGTAGCGGCGGGCGAAGGTGGCTATAAACTCCTCCGAATAGCGGTTGCGCTGCCACAGGAACATCAGTTTGGGCTTGCCGCCCTTAATCAGGAAATGCACGTTGAGGGGCTTCGGCTCGTAGTGGTTGGTGAAAGAGATGCGCACGGGTTCGAGTTGCTGGTTGGCGCAGGTCCACGTCATGATGTTGCCATGGTAGATAAATTCCATATAGTCGATGAAGTCCTTGCCCAGGCGGCGCATTGCCTCAAGGTTGGCGTAGGTGCATCGACGGGGCGTTACTGTCGCTTCTTTAGCCCGGGCGAGGTAGTCGGCCACGGTGGTGTCGTCGGCAAACGGAATGGCGAGTACCAGGTAGCGCGAGAGCATGCCGAGGGTGCGCTCCATCTCCTTGAGCGGACGGCTGATGAAGGTGTTGACCGTTGCCGCGTTGCGGTTGCCGGTGTACCATGCCAGCAGCAGGTTGCAGGCAGCGGCAGTCACCACGCTCTGGGCGATGCCGGTGGCTGTGCGTATCTGCGGGAAGTCGACGTCAACGTCGATATACTTTATGTCGAAGTCATACTTGTCGCCGTCTACATCGCCTTTCGGGAAGATGCCTTCGGCGTTAGCCCACATGCCTTTGAGGCGCTCCACAGCCTCTTTGCCTTCGTCGCTCTGCAGGTATTTCTGCTCGTAGAAGGTAATGTCGCAGGCGTTCCAGCCTTCCGGCGGCATCGGTTCGCCGTTGTAGGCCTTCGTCACGTCGTCGAGCACAGCCATTCTGGAAATAGCGTCGACGATGATGTGGTGGATGTCGGTTATCAGATACACTCCCGAGGGAGCGTGGATGAGTCGCAGGCGGGCAAGCGGCGCGTTGTAGAGCGGACGCGGCTGCATGATGGTGGCGCGCAGGGTGTCGAACTCCTCGTTGGTCATCTCCTCTATTTCCACCGTTGCGTGGTAGTCGGGGTCGATGCGCTTGAGCGTTTCGCCCTGGTCGTTTTTGTAGAACTTGATTGCCGTGGCCCCGTGGTTGTTGATAGCGGCCTCCATGGCTGCGCGCAGGCGCGGCAGGTCGACCGGTTCGGGGAAGCGGAACATCCGCACGGGGTTTCCCATCATCCCGTTTGAAGCGTCGAAGTCCTGGCTGAATTTCAGTTCGCCAGCCGACAGTGGTATGTCGACATATTGTTGGTTCAAAGTTGTATGCGGTTTAATAGATTGTAAACTTGATTGAATCTTGCGAAATTTCCTGCGGACAGATGAAATGGTCGGTGACGTAGCGGTAGAGACCCGCCTTGTTGGTCACCACCAACTGGTAGGGCGCACCCTCCTCCACCTGCGACCAGCACACCGTGGTGGAGTCGTCGGCCACGGGCATCAACTCGTAGAAACTGTTGCCGCGGATGCACTCGAAGAGTTCGGAGCCGTCGGCTGTCGCCTTGCCGAGGATTGCCTCCTCAGTGAAGTAGAAGCCGTGGCTGTGGGTCACGTCGCCCGTAAACCGCTTCATGTCGCGGCATGCCTGATAGTGCTCGCCCGAGCCGAAAGCGATGATTTTGGTGAGTTTAGGCCAGATTTTCGTTGCCACGGGCTGATCGAAGCCGCCAGCGAACGCCTCCTTCAGGGCTTCGCGGCGCGCCGCGGTGCAGGGGATGTCGGGGAGCAACTGCTGCCAGTTGTGCTCGATGAAGTCGAAGAGCCGCAGCACGTCATCGCAGGTGTATGCCACAATCTGGTCGGCATCGCCGTCGGCGAGGCTCTGCGCCACGAGGTTGCGGTAGGCGCCGTCGCCGTTGGCGTAGTAGCATTCCACGGGGGCGGCAAAGCGTGCGTGCGCCACGCCGTTCTTCATATAGTCGTTCTTGAAATAAGCCTTCACCACCGCACTCTTCAGCGTGTCGATAGGTGCGCCGTCGATGGCTATCCGCTCTATCGGCTCGCTCTGCGCCAGCAGCACGTTGTTGTGGTCGCGGAGGATGGAGTCGATGGCCTTGCGGTAGGGGCGGATATGCTCTTCGGTGCAAGGCAGGAGCGAGCCGGAGACGGTCTTGAAATACAACTTGGTCTTTGCGTCGGTGAATATACGGTCCTCGCCCACGCGCGTCTGCAGGTCGACGAGCGGCTTGTAGAAGTCGGCGCCAGTGAGCGGCATGCGGAACTGCCATGCCTCGAGCGTGGTGATCGACTCGAAGTCGTTGCGGCGCGCAAAGTCGGTGTTGAGGTTGGCAAGCAGGATTTTGCGCAGGTCGTAGAGGCCGTCGAGTTCGTTGCGGAGCAGTGCCTTCATGTCCTTCTCCGGGTTGAGGATAATGTCGCAGGCGGTGTGCAGCGAGTCGGCAAGCGTCTCTTTCTTGTAGTACTTGTTTGGCTTGGCGGTCTGCGCCGCAAGCAGATATTCGCCGAGGAGATCTTTGATTTCCTGGCGTATTTCGCGCGTCATGTCCTTGGAGTGGAGGATGAAGCGGGCAAGGAGCGCAAGGTGGCTCACCACCATCTGCGCGTTGTTGATGCCGTAGCGCGTGAGGGTGTCGAACACCAGTTTGTAGCCCTTGGCGTAAGAGAGCACGGTCTGCGCCGGTTTCTCGGGGTTCTGCACCAGGGAGTTGGCATTGATCACATATTTATAGCCGATAAACTGGTTGAGGTAGCAAATTCTGCGGGCATGGGCGATGCAGTGCGCCACAAAGAGGAAGTCCTCAGCAAAGAGGAGGTTGACGTCGAAGGCAATGCCGTTGTCCTTGAGCAGCGCGGCGCTGTAGAAATATGCTGTGGAGATGCCCCAGGGATAGCCGAACATCTTCTCCGTGTCCCAGTGGCGGCGCTCCATGATGGTGCGGCGCTCGGTGTTGTTGAACAGCATCTTTACGGTGAACACGTGCAGGTTGTCGCTATCGAGCACCACCTCGCGGCGCACGTTGAGCATGTCGGAATGCGTCTCCTCCATCTGCTCCACCACCGTGGCGAGGCAGTCGTCGGTGTAACTGTCGTCGCTGTCGAGCAGACCCACGATGGGCGCCGTGGCGAGCGCTAGGGCGTGGTTGCGCGGCGACGAGGGCGTGCGGAAGTCGTTGTTGAGGGACTCGACCACCACGTTGCTGTCGTTGCGAAACATCTCCTGCAGGGCAGGCAGATGGTGCGGCTCGCTGTTGTGCACCACGATGATCCACTGCACGTTCTCGAAACCGATGGTCTGGTTGCGCATCGACTTGACACACTCCTCAAAGAGTTGAGGCTCAACGTTGTGGTACGGCGTAACGATCGATATCTTGTATTCCATATATCTGTCAGTTTAGGGCGATAGTTATCTCTCGGCAAATTTACGCAATGTTTGTGTTTGCATCGTTAAACCCATGAAAAAAAATACAATACGCTTCTACGAGGCTCGCATATTTACTGGTTCAAGATTGTGAACACGCGCGTTCACAATCTTACTTGGACCCATTTCCGGTCCATTATTAAGGTGGCAGACCCTAGGGGCATCACTAGCCGATGCCTCTTTTGAAACCCTGATGGTGTGGGCGGTGCCCACGACGGGGCACATTGTTTATTCTGTCTCTCGACCACGGGCTGAACCCCGTGGTTATCAATACGGCGCACCGACGGCGCGCTCTTCTTCGCTGAGAGGGCTTCTTTGCCGATGATGGTGGATTTGGGAAATTTAATCTTTATATTTACTTTTTTAATATTTTTTAGACTTAAGTTGGTGTTAGGAAATTAAAAAACACTACATTTGCGAAACTAAATCTATAGGCTGAAAAAACAAACCTGATATAGCAACATGTTAGAAAAGACCAACGTTAAGACCTTGGAAAATGTGGTTGTCCGCTTTTCGGGCGACTCAGGCGACGGCATGCAGCTCGCCGGCAACATTTTCTCGAACGTATCGGCTGGGGTGGGCGACCAGATTTCCACTTTCCCCGATTACCCTGCAGAAATCCGTGCTCCACAAGGCACTCTGGGCGGAGTGTCTGGATTCCAGGTGCATATAGGCAAGGGTGTCCACACCCCTGGCGACCTCGCCGACGTGCTTGTGGCAATGAATGCCGCTGCGCTTAAGCGTCATGCCTGCTTTCTGAAAAAGGGCGGCGTGGCTATCGTGGATATCGACTCGTTCCGGGAGTCGGACCTGAAGAAGGCGCTCTACCAAACCAACGATCCGTTCCACGAAATCGGTCTTGACACGAAGGCTCAAATCGTCGAGGTGCCTGTCACCACGATGGTGAAGAGCGCGCTTGCCGACTCGGGTCTCGACATGAAGTCGATGCTCCGCTGCCGCAACATCTTCGCGCTTGGTCTGGTGTGCTGGCTCTTCGACCGTCCGCTCGAAGCAGTGCTCCACTTGCTACAGAATAAATTTGCCAAGAAGCCGGCGGTCTACGAGGCCAACGCCAAGGTGCTCAATGCCGGCTATGATTACGGCCACAATATCCACGCATCGGTGTCGACCTACCGCATCGAGTCGGGCAGCACCCGACCGGGCACCTACACCGACGTGAACGGCAACACGGCAACCGCCTGGGGACTCATCTACGCATCGGAGAAGTCTGGACGCCCATTGTTCCTCGGCAGTTACCCAATCACCCCTGCCACCGACATCCTCCACGAACTTGCCAAGCGCAAGGACCTGGGCGTGAAGGCGTGCCAGATGGAAGACGAGATTGCGGGCGTTTGCTCGGCAATCGGCGCTTCGTTTGCTGGCGACCTCGCTGTGACCACCACCTCCGGCCCTGGCCTGGCTCTGAAGAGCGAAGGCATCGGCTTGGCTGTGATGGCAGAGTTGCCGCTGGTCATTGTCGACGTGCAGCGCGGCGGCCCTTCAACAGGTCTGCCAACCAAGACTGAACAAACCGACCTTCGCCAGGCTCTCTACGGCCGCAACGGCGAGTGCCCTCTCGTGGTAGTCGCTCCGGCATCGCCAGTAGACTGCTTCCACATGGCTTTTGAGGCAGCCCGCATAGCCATCGAGCACATGACTCCGGTAGTGCTTCTCTCCGACGCATTTATCGGCAACGGCTCGTCAGCGTTCCGCCTGCCTGAGGACGGCGAATATCCCGACATCAAACCTCGCTTCGTGCCTGCCGACAAGGTTGCCGACTGGCATCCTTACGACCGCGACGAGGCTACGAAAGCCCGCTACTGGGCAATACCCGGCACCGAGGGACTCACCCACCGCCTTGGCGGCTTGGAGAAGGATTCCCGCACGGGTGCCATCTCAACGGAGCCTACCAACCACGAGAAGATGGTGCTTCTGCGCCAGGAGAAGGTTGACCGCGTGGCTCTCGACATCCCTGAGGTTGACCCTTACGGCGACGCCGATGCCGACACATTGGTTGTTGGCTGGGGCGGCACATTCGGCCACATCCACGAGGCTGTTGACGCGCTCCGCGCCGAAGGCCGCAAGGTGGCGATGGCGCATTTCCGCTACATCAACCCGCTGCCGAAGAACACCGGCGAGGTGCTCGCCCGCTACAAGCATGTGGTTGTGGCAGAACTCAACCTCGGCCAGTTTGCCGACTTCTTGCAGGCAAAATTCCCTAACGTGCAAATCCGCCGCATCAACAAAGTGCAGGGACAACCATTCCTGGTACAGGAGATTGTCGATGGCGTAACCAAAATTATGGAGGAATAGAATCATGGAAGAAAAGAAATATCAAGCCTCTGATTTTAAGAGCGACCAGTCAGTGCGCTGGTGCCCGGGTTGTGGCGACCATGCCATCCTCAACGTGCTCCACAAGGCCATGGCAGAACTTGGCGTAGCCCCTGAAAACACCGCCGTGATTTCAGGTATCGGCTGCAGTTCGCGCCTGCCTTACTACATGAACACCTACGGCTTCCACACCATCCACGGCCGCGCTGCAGCCATTGCAACGGGCTTCAAGGTGGCTCGTCCCGACATGACCGTTTGGCAGATTTCGGGCGACGGCGACGGACTCGCCATCGGCGGCAACCACTTCATCCATGCAGTGCGCCGCAACGTGAACCTCAATATGATTTTGCTCAACAACCGCATATATGGCTTGACCAAAGGCCAGTACTCACCAACGTCGGAACGCGGCTTCGTGTCGAAGTCGTCGCCCTACGGCACCACCGAGGACCCGTTTATCCCAGCGGAACTCGTGTTTGGCGCGCGCGGCACATTCTTTGGCCGCAGCCTCGACGTGGAACTGAAAACCTCGCAGGAGGTGATGGTGGCCGCAGCACGCCACCGCGGCGCGTCGGTAGTTGAGATGCTCCAGAACTGCGTGATTTTCAACAACGGCATCTACAGTTTTGTGAGCGACCGCGAACAGCGTCCCGACCACACCATCCATCTGCGCCACGGAGAGAAGATGCTCTTCGGCAAGAACATGGACAAGGGACTTGTTCAGGACGGATTCCTCCTCAAGGCAGTGACTGTAGGCGAAGACGGCTACACGCTCGACGACGTGCTCGTGCACGACGCCCACTGCTCGTCAAACTTCCTGCATCAGCAACTCGCCATGATGGACGGCAAGACCCTTCCGCTGGCCATCGGCATTATCCGCGATGTGGAAGCGCCGGTCTACGACGAGGAAGTTGACCGTCAGACCCACGATGTGTCGGAGAAGAAGCATCTCCACAGCCTGCGCGACATGATTATGTCGGGCGAAACGTGGGAAGTGAAATAAGGCTAATAGTGGTAAATTTCAAAATAAGGTAATCGAATAGGCTCGCCGTGAGGCGCGCCTATTTTTTTCGCCCGCGCCGCTGCGGGAAAAAGCAGGCGAGGCTGCGTCCGGGATGCGGACACAGC
>CAVAOU010000025.1:0-12282 GCA_963590085.1 Senegalimassilia sp.
CCAATACACCTATGCCTACGACACCGAAGGCCACAAAGCCGGCGATGCCTTCACAGGCAACTTCAACAGCCGCTACCTGCTCCGCGACGTAGGTTTTGAGCGCGACTGGCTCACCACTGCCGAACTCACCGGCAAGAGCAAGAACAACGCCCACAGCTGGCGTATCGGTACAAACCTTTGGTGGAACCAACAGGGCATCCAGGCAAGCACAGGTGTGTATGCCCACACTATCGAGAAAAACCCGGTATGGCTCAACCACTACGGCTCGCAGGAATTTGCTGCCAACACAGGTGCTGAATACTACGACTCTCACGAGACTAAATTCGCACTCTATCTCTCTGACGACTGGCAGGTGAACAACCGCCTTTGGTTGTCGGCAGGCGTACGCGCCGAGAACCTCTCTATCGGTGGCCGCAACGCTTATGCATATGCCAACGCAACCGACACTGAGGCAGAAAACCCAGAAAACCTCAGAACTGTAGACTGGACTCTCAGCAAGGGCAAAGTGACCAACTTCAGCAAGCACTGGGTAAACCCCGCTGCCACTATCAACGGCCGCTACACCATCTGCCACGGCTTCGGCTTGCTCGCTGAATACGTTTACGCAATGCAACATCCAAACTCTCAGGACTTCGCAGGTGCCTACACCCCAATCCTCGACGACGTGAACATCCACTTGGGTCGCGCCGGTGTGTTCTGGAACACTTCATGGATGCAGTTGGTATCTCAGGTGTCAATCATCAGCCAGAGCAACTACAAAAGCCGCACACAGTTCACCAATCCAAACAACTCTTCCGACGTCGTTACAATTCCTATCACCAACGACGTGAAGACAATGGGATGGACCACCGACGTTGTTGTAACTCCGTTCAAGGGCTTCAACTTCCACTGCTTGTTGACTTTGCAGGATCCTAAGTACAAAAACTTCACTATCAACGCTCAATTTGCCGACGGCACAGCAAAAACCTACGACTTCAACGACAAGACTACTACTGGCGTAAGCAAGATTATCCTTGAGTTGGACCCAAGTTACTCGTTCGACAAATTCCGCATTTGGGCAAGTTTCCGCTACCAGAGCAAGCAATACATCAACAAGACCAACTCGCTCTACTTCAACGGCCGTTGGGAATCGTTCGGCGGTGTTGACTACAACATGAACAAGCACGTAGGCTTCTCTGTTGGTTTCATCAACTTCCTCAACCAGAAGGGATGTTCAGGCAGTATCGGCGCAGCCGACTTGCTTGAGGACGTATCAGCCTACAAGAACTACCTCATGGCAGGTTCCTACATCCGTCCGTTCACTGTTGAGTTCTCTGCTCGCATCAACTTCTAAACTATCTTAAAACAACCACGATATGAAAAAAATATTCTTTACATTGGCTCTGATGCTCATGGCAGGAGCCGCCTTCGCCCAAAACGGGCCTCAGGTAAAGACCCAGAACGGTGTGATTGAAGGCACCGACGAATCAGGCATCAAGGTTTTCAAGGGTGTGGCATTTGCCGCTCCTCCAGTAGGCGACCTTCGCTGGAAGGCTCCGCAGCCAGTGGAAAACTGGACTGGCGTGCGCCAAGCTACTCAATACGGTCCTAACCCCATGCAGGAAGACCTCTTCGGCGACATGGCGTTCGGCACAAAGGAGAACAGCGAGGACTGCCTTTACCTCAACATCTGGACTCCGTCGAAGACCATGAACGAGAAACTGCCAGTGTTGATCTACTTCAACGGCGGCGGCTGGATGTGTGGCAGCGGCAGCGAGCCACGCTATGCCGGCGACGCTATGGCTCGCAAGGGCATCATCTCCATCACAGCCAACTATCGTGAAGGCATCTTCGGATTCTTCGCTCACCCACAACTTTCGAAGGAAACTTCCTACAAGGGTTCAGGCAACTACGGTCTTATGGACCAGGCTGCTGCCATCAAATGGGTGAAGGACAACATCGCTGCCTTCGGCGGCGACCCTAACCGCATCACCATCTGCGGCGAATCGGCCGGCAGTATCTCCGTTTGCGCCCTTATGGCATCGCCAGTAAGCAAGAACCTGTTTGCACAGGCCATGGCTTCCAGCGGCTCAATGATGGGCTTCAGCAAGATCCTCACTCTCAAGGAGGCTGAAAAGGCTGGCGAGGAATTGGCAAAGAAGTTGGGTTGCAAGAACATCAAGGACCTCCGCGCCATGTCGGCCGACGAACTGATGAAACTTGCTGCCGTAAAGAGCATGCCTGCAAGCAACATCGACAACTATTTCTTCACTGAGCAACCAGTCGACACCTACGCAAAAGGCGAACAGTCTAAGGTGCCTTTGCTCATCGGCGGCAACAACCAGGAAATGACTCCAGCATTCGTGCTCCGCGGCAAAGATGCCACTGTAGCAAATGTCAAAGAGGCTGCCAAAGGCCTTTTCGGAGAGAATGTTGACAAAGTTCTTGAATTGTATGGTCTCAACACCGACGCCGACGTAAACGGCCGTCCAGGCATCGACTTGGCTTCCGACATGTTTATCGACTTCGGCACATGGAAATGGGGCAACATGCATAAACTCACCAGCGGACAGCCTGTATATCGCTACCGCTACTGCCACCCGCGTCCAGCAATGGCAATCAAGGGTAAGGTAGCCGGCCTCGCAGGCGGCGTGCAGGATGCCAAGGACGCTGAGGCTAAGCCTCTCGACAAGGGTGCAGTGCACTCAGCCGACATCGAGTACGCTATGGCAACTCTCCCAACCAACCGCGTTTACGACTGGCAACCTGAAGACTATATCGTTTCCGACATCTTCTCAAGCTACTACGTTAACTTCGTGAAGAACGGCAACCCTAACGGTCTCGGTCTTGTCAACTGGCCAGCAACCAACACCCAGGCTGTGGCTCCGGTTCTCCAACTCGACTACAAGACTACCGTCAAGGCAGACCCGAAGATGGAGGAACGCTACCAATTCATCGACAAGATTATCTGGAAATAAGCATTCATAGTTATGAAAATTCGGCAAATATTACTGGCTCTGATGTCGCTGTATTGTTTGTCGGCTTCGGCCCAATGCTATTCTGTAGCCCAGCAACAAAGCTGGCTACAGAAGGCTGAGGCCTCAAAGCCTGCCATCCACAAGACAGTGCATCATCCGCTACAGGAAGTTGTAATCGTCAAGGACGACAATGCTTTTCAAGGCTATAAGGCCGTGAAGAGCGGCAACATCGACGACCTCTACAGCAAGTCGTTCAAGCAAAAGAAAGAAGTGATTGTCGATTTCGGCGAGCATCTTGTTGGCAACGTGTCCTTCAAAATCAAGGACATCGGCTCAATGCAGGATGCCGTTTTGCGCTTCAAGGTGATGTTCGGCGAAGTGCCGAGCGACCTTGCGCTCCCTATCGAGCCCTACACCGGCGGCCTTAGCCGCGGCTGGCTGCAGGACTTCACTTGCGACGTAAGTTACGACGGATGCTATCAGTTCAGCCGCCGCATCACTGCCCGCTACATGAAGATTGAGGCTGTGGGCACATCGGTCTACAGCGATTTCTGCTTCGACAACATCACGTTTGAGGCTACGACCTCGGCTGGCGAGTCGAAGACCCTGTTGGCAGCCACCACGCCGCAGATTTTCCGCGACATCGCTCGCGTGTCGGAAAACACTCTCCGCGACTGCATGCAAGGTGTGTTTGAAGACGGTCCGAAGCGCGACCAGCGCCTCTGGATGGGCGACCTTTACCTGCAGGCTCTGGCAAACACCGCCTCGTTCAAGCAGTACGACGTGACGAAGCGATGCCTCTACCTCTTGGCTGGCCTTGCCAACCCCGACAACGGTCTGCTCTATTCCAACATGGTTGAATACCCTACCCCACATGCCCAGAAGACGTTCTTCGTGGACTACGCCCTGTCGTATGTGCTCACGCTCGACGACTATCTGAAGGCTACGGGCGACGTGGCTACAGCCAAGGATCTCTGGCCAGTGGCAAAAGCGCAGATTGACGCCGTGCTTTCGCAGGCCATCGACAAGAACCATCTGTACTCCAACACCGGCTACCAGTATCCTGGCATGATGGTTTCCATCGTGTTCTTCGACTGGGCGCCTGTAACGCTCGACAACCACGCTGCCATCCAAGGCCTCCTCGCCTACACGATGAAGCATGCCGTCGACATTGCCGACCGCATCGGTGCCACTGCCGACGTGAAGGACTATCCCGCTGTTATCAAGCAATTGCAGAAGGCCGGCAAGAAGGCCTACTGGAACGCAAGCAGCAAGAAGGTGGTGAGCGGCGCTGAAAAGCAGAACTCCTACACCGGCACGTCGTGGGCCGTACTCGGCGGACTCATCAGCGGCAAGGACGCGCAAAACGCCATCAAGAGCGTTATGGCAAACGACAACGCCATCAAACCGGGCACTCCCTACGCCAACCACTTCCTCGTGCAGGCAATGATCGACTGCGGCATGAACCAGGAGGCGAAGCAATATGTGGAGCAATACTGGGGCGGCATGGTCCGTTTGGGTGCCGACACGTTCTGGGAGTACTACATTCCTGAGAACCAATTGTTCTCTTCCTACAACGGCTACACGCTGCTCAACAGTTACTGCCATGCGTGGAGCTGCACTCCTGTCTACTTCATAGTTAACTACCCTGAAATTTTCCAGAAATGAAAAGACGCTTTTTAATCATACTCTCGCTACTCGTGCTTGTCTTCTCGGCAAACGCGCAGTTGAAGAAAGTGAAGGTGCTAATCGACAACGACTTCTGCGGCGACCCTGACGGATTGTTCGCACTGGCTCAGCAGGTGCTCTCCCCCACTACCGACATCGTGGGCATCGTGGGCGGCCACCTCAGCGCCAACGCGGGATTTACCTCGCGCACCGACCAGGCTACAGAATCAGTAGAGAAGGCCAACGCACTGCTGAAGGTTATGGGCATGGAAGGCAAATACAAGGTTGTGCCGGGCAGCGAAACTGCCATGACATCGGCCGACAAGCCTGCCGACTCGGAAGGCGCTCGCCTCATCATCTCGGAAGCGAAGAAATGCACTCCTGAGAAGCCTCTCTACGTGGAATGCGGCGCTGCCCTCACCAATGTGGCGAGTGCGTTGCTCATCGACCCTTCGATTAGCAAAAACATAGTAATTGTGTGGATTGGCGGCCAGGAATACAGTTTCGGTGCCGTGCCTCCTCCAGGATATTCGCAGGTTGAGTACAACCTCAACCTTTGCATCCCCGCCGGACAGGTGGTGTTCAACAAGAGCGACGTGCGCCTGTGGCAAGTGCCGCGCGACGCCTATCGCCAGTGCCTCTACAGCACGGCTGAGATGTACACACAGGTGAAGACTTGCGGAAAGGTGGGCGCTTATCTGAGCGATGCGCTCGACAACACAATCAACGTGTGCGAGAAGTTCGGCATCCCGATGGGTGACGTCTACATCCTCGGCGACTCGCCGCTGGTGCTGCTCACTTCATTGCAGAGCGGCTTTGAGGCCGACCCGTCGAGCAGCAAGTGGCAACCTACCCCATGTCCGAAACTCGACGACCACGGCAACTATCTGCCCAATCCCGAGGGACGCATCATCCGCGTGTACACCCAGTTGGACATACGCCTGATGTTTGCCGACATGCATGCCCGCCTGCAACTATTCCAGACAAAGCACAAATAAGGTATCAGCAATTTGGGTTTTAGGTTTTTGTGTAATTGGTTTCCAATAGGTATTTTTATTGTGCATACATTTTAGCCACTGTATCGGCAAACAGGCGTTCCTCGATGCAGGAACTGCGACGAATCTTTAACCTGTAATTGTAGACCGTCTGCGGCGAATAATGCAGAAACTGTGCAATGCTGACGCTGTCAGTTATGCCCATGCTCACCAAAGCATAGATGCGTAACTCCGGCGTCAGCGTTTTTTCTGCCGGCAGGGTGATGCGGCATTCGGGGCGCAACAATGCGTTGAAGCGCTCCAGGAAGTCGGGATGCGACAGCAGGAATGCCTTGTCGAAATGTTCGAAAAATTCCTTCAGATATTTGTCGGCATGCGCATTCGAGCCGAGTTCCAGGCGGGCTTTGTCATACTTGCCTGCCGTAACCATGTTGAACACCTTCTTCTTGAACTCCTGCACGTCGGTTATGTATTTGCTGACGAGTTGATACACGCTGATGAAGTTCTGATTGCGGGTCAGAATCTCGCCATGAAGCGACTCATTGCTCTTCTGCAGTTCTTCGCGGCTTTCCTTCTCCTTGTCGATCATCTCTGCCAGCGACTTGTTGCTCACCTCCAGCTCTCCAAGCAATGCCTTCTGCCGCTTTTCGCGCCTATGGAGTTTGCGCGACAGCAGGCAGATCACCGTCACCGCCGCCAGCAGCAGCCCAATAATGCCGTAGAGGAAATACGTGCGCCGCTGCCAACTCTCGCGGTATGTCTGCGCTATGTTGGCATACGCCTTCACAATGCTCAGGCTTCGTCCCTGGTCGTTGAAAAACTTTGCGTTCTCGGCACACACCATCGCATAGGTGTAAGCCCGCTTCTGGTCGAGGTGGAGTCCCCGCGAATTGGCGATATAAATCAACGACGACGCCTCGTTGTTGGCGCACTTGATATCGTTGATGGCTGAAATGATAAGATAATGATAATAGGGATTGAAATCCTTTTGCTGATAATACAACATTGCAATGGCAATCGAAACCGCAGCGGCCTCAAACGACGGCTGTTTGCACTTCTCCAATTGCGCTTTCAGCACCTCCACATCTGCGTCGCGGGTAAGCATTACCTTGTAGTATTCGTGGCGCCAGTTGCTTTCTGGCACGTAGACGTTGTAGGTGTTCCAGATGTCGATGACCCCATTTGTCAGTTTGTTGTCCAGGTCACGCATCTTCGACCGTAAGCCAAACTCGAGCATAAGGATGCCCATCTGCACCTTGTTCTCCACGCTCTGCTCGTTGATGGGTTGCAGTTCGTGCATAAGTCTGTCGGCCTCAAGCAGTTCGCCACAAATCACCTTGACGTAAGCCTCGCTGATGCACGATTTTTGGTAAAGAGTTTCCCACTCGTTCTCCCTTGAAATTTTCTTGCACGTCTGGATATAGCAAAGCGCCGAGTCGGGATTCCACTTCAGATACTCGCGATAGAGCGACTCCGCGTAGGTGAACTTCTCCAACGGCGTGACATAGGAGCCTTCGGTCAGTTTGAAGCGCGCAATCTCGTTCAACTTGACCTGGTCATATTTTTGCTTCTGCGCCACAACCGAATCGAGCTTCTTAAGGTCATCAGCAATGTTGAAAGCCTCGCTGGCCTGCACACAGAATGATAGACACACAGCAAAAATAGTGATAAAGTATTTCATCTTCAAGGTTATAGGTTTGTGTAAAAAAAATTGTTTGGGTAAATACGAATACAAAGATACAACTTTTCGCCACAAACCAAAACACCTCACATCCTATTCACCCTATCCAAACGAGAACACCTTCCACGCCACCGCAACATTCCCGACAGCAGGCATTTTGTAAAAAAAACAACAGATTATTTTACATATATGTAAATTTTATATATATTTGTGAAATAAAAAACGACTATTGATAAAAACATGAGCGAAGTAGAACTCCTTTTTGTGACAAACGGCAAAAGCTGCACTGCCTATACAATTCAATTTCTTTCCGACGAACAGAATGAATTTGAAAAATTCATAGCTAAGTTTCGGAACAATGCCGAATTGAATCCAGACTTTCAGGCAATTATGCGTTTTCTCGAGCAAATTCTGGACAACGGTGCATTGGAGCGCTACTTCCGAAGAGAAGGCAAGATGAACGATTCCGTTGTCGCTCTGCCAGTCCTTAAATCCAAACTCCGACTATATTGTCTGCGTTTGACCGACAAGATTTTGGTTATAGGAAATGGAGATGTAAAGAATAGCCGCACATACCAAGAGAACGACACACTCCAAGGCTATGTGATGGATCTTCAGAAATTTGAACGCTTATTGAAGCAGGAAGAGCGCCTTGGCAATGTGTCTATAACAGAAAGAGAGATTATAACAGATAAAACGTTTGAAATATGAGATCCGCAAACATTCCTTTACAAGAGATCTTTAACGAGATTCCGAAAGAAAAACGGGAAGAAACCCGGCTCTCTTTTGAAATCTCCAACAAACTTGCCGCCCTTATGAAAGAGCGTGGACTCAATCGCAAACAGTTTGCTGAAGCCATTGGCAAGCGACCAAACGAAGTAACACGATGGCTGAGCGGAGAGCACAATTTCACCATATCAACACTCGCCATGCTATCCGCCTTCTTTGGCGAAGACATCATTTCCGTTTAATTGCGCCGCGGCAGAGTCTTTTCAAGTTTTTTGAAACCATTTTTCATTTTCACCTCTGTAACTCGCTATGGCTCGGCAGGTTAACCCTCAAAAAATTTTCAAAGTTTTTTCAAGTTTTTGTCGGCAAGGATAGCAAAAAACAGGCGAAAAATCGGCAAAAATCGTAAAATCGGGGCTTTTTTTTAAGTTCCGGATGGACTTAAAGGGGAAAGAGAAACGCGCTTAACCCATTGTGGTCAAGCGCGTTAGAGCGGAGTGAGGGAGATTCGAACTCCCGAAACGCTTTTGGCGTTTACACGCTTTCCAGACCCTTGTAAATCCACCTGAAGTGGTTAATATTCAGTTAGTTATCTTTTTAGTCCGTGAAAATTTTCAAGTTTTTTTCAAGTTTTTCAAGCTTATAGCCAATCATTTGTCTATCAATAAGATATCATCATAATCAATACCTTTCTTGGCACACATCACCTGAAATGCAGTGAGCTGATGGGTGAGTTTCATCACCTCCCGCTGCAGCTCTTCGCACCTTATTTCTTTCCTGCGAAGACTATCCTTGAGGTCGCTCAAATCGCGCTCAAGAGCCGACAACCGAGAAAGCACCAAGCCGTCCGACATGCTGCTGTGCACAACATTCTTATAATTGTTGTATCCGTTATTGTCACCCATCGTGCCATCGTTGTAGATGTTCACGTTTTCGTCGACGTCGTGATAGTACTCCTCCACATTAGTTATGGCGAGTTTCTCGACAAGCGTCTTCACATAGTTATGCGACACTTGCGTCCGTCCGCTTTCCATTGCCGAAATCGAACTTTGGGGCACACCCAGCACAAGCGCAATGTCGCTTTGCTTCAGCCCCCTCGACAGACGCAGTTTTTTCAAGTCAAATTTTTGTGTCATTATTCCGGTGTTAAAATTCAGACTTTACTTGCTCAATATTTTTCATATAGCTATATTTGCGGAAATATTGCCTATATATAGCGATAAAAGTAAGTTTTAATCATATTTTTTACTAATGCAAATATAGTCAATATTTTCCAATCGGTAAAGTTTTGTGCCGATTTATTTACGATTTGTACCGAATTTTTAATTTTTTAAGTTTCATGCTACCATCAACACCACCAAACGTCACCAAATACGGGACGTACTCGATTGACTTGACTTGCAAACATCTCGGTTGTTGCCGCGACTCTCTACGCAAGAAAACCGAACAGGGCAAAATCAGATACGAACGGCTCGATGAGGATACGGAATCCATCATCTACCCTGCCATCGAGATTCTGCGCTATTGGTTCAACACCACGAAGCAGAAGAAGACCGACGGCGAACTGCAGGTAATCCTCGACAGCCTGCAGACAAAGGGATATGAGGCAACATTCGGTTGTCCTCCCCCACCGCTCAACAGCAAGAAGAAACGCGAAAAAGCCACAGACAGCAAAGACATCCGATGAAAGGATATATCAAACTCTACCGCGAGATTGAGGACCACTGGCTATGGGAAGAACCCAAACGGCTGCGGGCATGGCTTTATCTGCTCTTCGAGGCTGCATGGGAGGAGAAAATCATCCCATGGGGCAAGGACGAGACAGTGACCCTGAACCGCGGGCAGGTAGCCACCACCATCCGCAAACTCAACGGCCGGTGGGGCTATTGCAACGAGAGTACGCTCGCCCTGTTACGTGTGTTTGAGGACAACGGCATGATCACGCGCATGTCTACTCCGAAGCGCACCATAATAACCATCGTCAACTACGAGAAATACCAGGTCGACGACAAGGCAGCGGAACACAGAGTGAAACGGAAAGCCAAACATACCAAAGAAGAGGAAGAACCTAAAAACGAAAACATCTACACTCCCTCCCGTGAACAGGATTTGAAGTTTGCGGAAAGGCTTTTGGCTGATGAAATCTTTCTTGAACAGGCGGCACCAAGTCTTTATGTCGAAACCAAAAGGCTAAAGGAATTTGCCGGCGACTTCTGCAAGGCTATGCTCGGAAAGGCGAAATACCACCCCTCCTATTCCGACTACCGGCAACATTTCTTCAACTGGGTGAATTTTGAAACCAACAAACCAAGAACCAACAGGCAGAAAAATGAGCATCAAACAAGACGGACCGAGTCCGATAAACTTGAAGCGCGTCGGGGAACTGGAGTCACTGCTAAAACGGCAGATGATTTCAAGGAGTCGTTTTAGATTCAACCTTACCGCCGAGCAGGCCGCACTCTTGCTCGCCGCTTGCTACAAGGTGGAGGTAGAAAGCCGGCAGCGGGAATTTTCGCTCGATGCCAACACGCAAAACAATATCATCCGTCTGGCGGAGTATATCACCGACGATTCGCCGCGGTTTGGCGTGATGCTGTCAGGCACATGCGGCAACGGCAAGTCTACGCTGATGCACGCCTTCCGGCGGGCACTCAACCACCTTGCCGCACGGAAGCACTTCGCCTTTATGGATGAGTACTTCCAGCCGAAGATGACCATCTACGATGCTTGGGAATTGGCGCAAACAGCCCACGACGCAAAGGCTCTTGCCGCCATCAAGTCGAAACCGATGCTCGGCATCGACGACCTCGGCACCGAGCCTGCCGAAGTACTCGAATTCGGCAACCCAGTCTACCCTATCGTCCGTATCATCGAGCATCGCTACAACACCCAGGCTTTTACTTTTATCACAACAAACCTAACCCCGTCGGAAATCCGCAGAAAGTATGGCGACCGCATCGCAGACCGATTCAAGGAGATGCTCCACGTCATCGTCTTTCAAGACGGCTCTTACCGACAATAACTTTACAAAAGAATTATGAGTGACATATGCATATACGTTGAGATGGAGGACTACCTCGCGCAGTGGTTTGTGCACGACCAGGGCGGGACGGTACCCGTACATCTCACACGGGGCTCTATCGAGAGCAAGGTGCTGGAGGTGTATCTCGCCAAACAGCCTGCGGCCGTGCCCGACATCGACCGCGGCGGGAAGGTGGCGATTGCCATCCCTTCGTTCCGGCTGAAGCCGCCCACCGTCTACAACCACCTGCCGAAGCACGCCCGTGAGGCGCTGCTTGGCTGCATCCGCAACCGCTTCGACATTGCGCTGTGGAGCGACCTCCACCATTTCGGCAACATCGGCCGCCGTCAGGAGGAACTGATATTCGCATGGATGGAGAAGAACGGCATCGCCATCAACGAGCGCAACTGGAATGCCATCGCCAAGCGCTATCAGCGGCAGCGCATCGCCTATCGTGACCGGTTGCGGAAAAGCAAAAAATAACCCGTCATTCGCATTGATTTCAGCAACGCAGAAAATGAATATTCCACAAACTCCGACAATATGAGAACAACACGCCAGATACTCCCCGGCATCCGCTCCATCGCATGGGTGGACTGCGAAAGCCTTATCCCCGACATCGCCCTTCGGAGCATCGCCCGCATGGCGGTGCCGGTGCTCACAGCGCTCCACGAGGTGGACTTCTTCGACAGTCCAGAATGCGAATGCGTCACGGAGAACGACAACGGCAACCGCACGGAGACCGTCACGCTGAAGTTTCTCAGCGGCACACTGCTACCACTGCGCAAGCCCATCGGCTTCGTGGTCACCACTGTCGACGGCGACACTTACCTTATCGGCACGGCAGAGAAGCCGTACCCGCAGGTGAAGATGTCGATAGACTTCGGTGCCCCCGACGGCGACTCCGGCGGCTTTGAATACGAAATTACCCACACTGCAATAAAGACTCTTGTAAACTGTGTAATCTAAGATTTGCAATGTTCCCCTACAGTAGCAATAGATTCCAATAGGTAACCGCCGGTCCGTGAGGATAGGCGGTTTCTGCTTTTGTCTGTCAAGGCACTGCTCCACTCTTCCGCAAACCACTCCTCCGATATCCGCTCAGCCCGTAGCCTAATCCAAAGTTGTCAAGTCTGAAAGGCCAAAGGCATTCGCTGTGGGCATCCATTTCGCAAGTGTGCGAGCTGTTGAGCGCACTTGTCCATCCGCCCATGTCCGACTCTTTAGTAC
>CAVAOU010000026.1:0-12218 GCA_963590085.1 Senegalimassilia sp.
GGCGGCCTTGGTTTAGGTGTGCGATTCTCTTTGAAAAATCGCCATGCTTTATACACTATTCTTCAATATGAAACGATGTTTACTTATGGCGGTGAAAGCGAATTGTGGGATGCCATCGACTTGGGATTTAAGGCCGGTTTTGAATTCTGACCAATTTTTTTAGGAACAAGCCACCGCGGGATGGGATTCCTGCGGTGGCTTTCTTATGCCACAACGCGCCGCTCCGATTTGGCTCAAAAATTGCCCTAATCCAAAAATACTACCTGTTTTTTCGGATTATAATCCAAAAATCAATGCTGTTTTTTTGGATTAGCTAATTTTTGTCATATCTTTGCCAATGAAATAAATTCCAAGATTATGATTCGTCGCAAACTGCAAGACAGAATAGAAACGCACCTCTTCAAGGGCAAGGCCATCATAGTGATTGGCGCAAGGCAAGTAGGCAAAAGTACTCTCTTCAAGATGATTCTTGAGGATGTCGACAAGCCTACGCTCCAAGTAAACTGCGATGAGCCCGAAACGAGGGAACTGCTGTCGAATACCAACCTGCAAGAACTACGGTTGCTCATCGGCAACTACCAGATATTGGTCATTGACGAGGCTCAAAGGGTAGACAACATCGGAATGACGTTAAAACTCATCACCGACAATTTCCCCAATGTGCAGATTCTAGCCACTGGCTCTTCTGCCTTCGAATTGCAAAACAACCTCAACGAACCGCTGACCGGCAGAAAATTCGAGTACCACCTCTTCCCAATTTCGACACAGGAATTGATGGATGCAAAAGGTCTGCTCAACGTAAAGCAGACTTTGGAAAGCCGGCTTATCTACGGCTCGTATCCCGACATCATCAACAACAGCGACGATGCCAAGGACATACTGTACAACCTTGCCAGCAGTTATCTTTACAAGGACCTGCTCAACCTTGACGGCATCCGCCGCCCTGCGTTGCTCAACAAACTCCTTGTGGCTCTTGCCCTGCAGGTCACGAGCGAAGTGTCGTACAACGAACTTGCACAAACGATAGGCTCCGACAGCAAAACGGTCGAAAAATACATCGACCTGCTTGAGAAATGCTATATCATCTTCAAACTCAACGGCTTCAACCGCAACCTGCGCACAGAGTTGAAACGAGCCAAAAAGTTCTATTTCTACGACAACGGCATCCGAAATGCAATTCTCCAGAATTTTGCACCAATCGCCCTCCGTCAAGACGTAGGTGCCTTGTGGGAAAACTTCTTCATCTGCGAGCGCATAAAGGCCAATCAGTATGCCGGACGGTATGCAAACAGTTATTTCTGGCGCAGCAGTCAACAGCAGGAAATCGACTACATCGAGGAATGCGACGGGCAGTTCTCTCTTTTTGAGATGAAATGGAATACCAAACGGGCAAACGCCCGCTTCCCGCAGACATTCCTCTCTGCCTATCCCGTAGCACAGCAAACAGTCGTCACTCCAGAGAATTGGATTGAATGGCTTTCATAGGCTCTGCCATTTAGGAATATTAATGCTTTTCACTGACCGCAACAAAATTTTTATAAGTAACTTTGCCGCATGAGATTTTTAAAACTATTGCTGTTCATGCTGTTAATCAGCAACGTTGCGTCGGCAGTCGACTTCAAACTGCGCGACTACAACGGCTACGACTTCCACATCGCCAAGGTGAAGGCCGACTACACTCTGGTGTTTCTCTACAACTCCGACTGCGATGTGTGCAAGAAAGGGGCAGCACAGATTGAGCACTCCAAGGTGGTGAACTCGCTCCTCGCCGACAAGCGCATCAAGGTGGTGAGCGTGGCAATGTTTGAGGAAGCCGACGACTGGAAGCGAAAGGCGGCCACATTCCCGTCGGAGTGGATCCACTGCAGCGACGCCTACGACGAGTTGCTTGAAGGTGACGTACTCGACTTCGAGACCGTGCCGTGCTATTTTGTGGTCGATAGCCATCACGAAGTGGTAAAAAGCGACATTTCGTTTACCGCCATCGAGAAATTTCTGCAAGAAATACCTAACTTCGCACAACATTAAGAAGAATCACTGCATCACTAATGAAAAAATTACTACTTCTGGCACTGTCATTGTTGTCGCTCACAGCGGCGGCAGAATCCGACACCCCGTTTTTCGATACATCCCGCCCCGACAAGATCCTCACCTTCGGACTTCGCGCGGGTATGAACTCATCGGGCATCGCCACTAACTACACCTACGAGCAGTCGGAACTCATACAAAACAACTTCTACTGGCACTCCGGTGTGCAGGCTGGAGCCATTGCCGACATCAATATCCGCAAGTTTCTCGCCACTGAGGTGGGCTTCTTCTGGGAGCGCCACGGCTACGACGCCTCAATGATGGCTGCCACCGCCGAGGAGGACTATATGGGCAGCCGCTTCGTGCGCGTGCGCTACAATGTGGTCAGCATCCCTGTGCTGCTGTCGTGGCGGTTCAACGTTCTGCCGCAGGCTTCCTGGTCGGTCGACTTCGGTCCGTATTTTGCCTACGGCATCTCGGGCACGAAAAAAACCGATTCCTATATCGCTTTCGGCGAAGAGGACGGGCAACTGGTGTTTGACCACACTCTCACCAGAGAAAAATATTTCCACGCCAACCCGAAGGACTTTCTCGCCGTCAACCGTCTGGACATCGGCATGAAAGTGGGCACAAGCCTTACGTTCCTTAGCCGCTACTACATCGGCGTTTACTATCAGCACAGCGTGAAGAACAACGCCAAGAACTATGAGGGCGGAGCAAACTACTGCCTGCGCAACTGCAACTGGAGCGTAAACGTGGGCTACAACTTCTAATGGCATGGCCATCCGTCGCCTCACCTTATAAACGAGTCGCCACCGATGGCGGCTCGTTCTATTTTGCTCTATTTTTGAGCCAATATGAAGAACATTCGCTAAGTTTTGCTCTCGTTCTTTAGAAAAATTTTCTGCCATAGTTGAAAATTTAATATCTACCTTTGTCACCAAACAGAAAACAACAAAATCTACAACACTATGGCTAAGATTTATGAAGACCTGACCAAGCTGGTGGGACGCACCCCACTCGTAGAACTTGGACACGTGGAAAAAGCAGAAAACCTCAAAGCCCGTTTGGTGGCTAAAGTGGAATATTTCAACCCTGGAGGCAGCGTCAAGGACCGTATCGCTCTGGCAATGGTCGAGGCAGCCGAAGCCGATGGCAAACTGAAACCAGGGGCTACTATAATTGAGCCGACAAGCGGCAACACGGGCATCGGACTTGCATGGGTGGCTTCCGTAAAGGGCTACACACTCGTGCTCACAATGCCTGAAACGATGAGCGAGGAGCGCAAAAACCTGCTCCGCGCCCTCGGCGCAACCCTCGTGCTCACTTCGGGCAGCGAAGGTATGAAGGGCGCCATCAAGAAGGCGGAAGAACTCCGCGACCAGACTCCTGGCTCAATCATCCTCCAGCAGTTTGAAAACGATGCCAACCCGAAGGCTCACCGCGCCACTACAGGCGAAGAGATTTGGGCAGACACCGACGGCGAAGTCGACATCTTCGTGGCTGGCGTGGGCACAGGCGGCACAGTGAGCGGTGTGGCTGAAGCATTGAAAGCCCACAAGGCAAGCGTCAAGGCCGTAGCCGTAGAGCCTGCCACATCACCTGTCCTCTCGGGCGGCAACCCTGGTCCTCACAAAATTCAGGGCATCGGCGCCGGATTTAAGCCGAAGAACTACCACAGCGAGGCCATCGACGAAGTGCTGCCAATCTCCAACGAGGACGCCTTCAGCGGCGCACGCCAGTTGGCAAAGCAGGAAGGTCTGCTCGTGGGCATCTCCTCTGGTGCGGCATTCTCTGCAGCATTGCAGTTGGCAAAACGCCCGGAAAACGAAGGCAAGACAATCGTAGTACTTCTCCCGGACACCGGCGAGCGCTACTTGTCAACACCTCTCTTCCGTGCCGAATAAGCGCAATTTTCCATATTGTCATAACTCCAAAATCCGCACTCTCCCCGAGCGCGGATTTTTTCTATTCTTCACTAAATAGTTGCAAATTAAATGGAATCATTATACTTTTGCAGTATCAAGCAATTTAAAATCAACAAATATGGAAACGACAAACACCATCCGAATCCCGAATCCGTCAAAGGAACTGGTCGCTTTCATAGAGAAAGCGCAACAGCAGAAGAAAGAACGTATGAAAGATTTGCGCGAAAGATTCTTGTCGAAACAAATGCCTGAACAAAAATGGAAACAATAGAACAGGCATTCTCTGATAGCGAGGGCAATCATTTACTGGTCGCCCTTTATTTTTGCGACAACGACTACAAACAGAATGCCTTGCAAATTCCAGAGCAATATGCCGATGTAGAGATTGTTGACATCAACATCGAAAAGGCGCTATTGGACAAACCTATTCACCCGTCTGCCTTTTTCAAAATGAGTTCTTGGCTATTGAAACTGTTTGAAGACCGTGAAGACACAATTTTCACATTCATCTGCTCAATCGACGACATTGATTCCAACCATCCCGACGACTCACCACAAGTCTACAGATGGAATCTCTTCAACCGTCTGTACCAACGGATGGCAAACAAGGCCAAAATCAACGTTCAGGACGTAATGGTAGGGCCTGAAGGATTTCAGTCGTTCGGCCGTGCCTTCTACCACGACAAGCACGCAGCCATCATCCATATCGTGGCAGCGCATCTGCAAGAGAAGTAGGTTTCTTTTGTTAAAAACGCAAAATTAACATTGTTAACGGCAAACCATTTGCAGTTCTCATTGTCATAGATTGTGAGAACGATAAATTATTTGTTAACCCATTCTTAAAATACAAGACCTATGGGACGTAAACTTTTCACTACAGTGCTTTTATCGGCAATGGCTATAGCAACCGCTTTTTCGGCAGAGCAGACTCCTACCGAAGTCAGATATGATGCAAAATCCGTCACAGTAAACCTCGCTTTCCAGACAGCCTTCAACAAGTTTTCAAGATTCAACAGAAACTACGAACTGGTAGGCATCGCCCCTGACGGTTACCAGATATGGGCGTCGACACTCTCCGTTGGCCAGACCCCTACATCCGACAAAGATCCCGATTGCGAATATGCCCAGTGGACGATTGACGGCGGCGAATACATCAGCAAGCATGTGGCATCGTTCGCCAGCAACACTCTCTACAGTCTTGACCATTCATACAAGAGACACTCCACAGAAAGACGTCGCTCGCTGCGCCTTGCCAGCAACGGCTTCTACAGCCTGGGCCAAAGTTTCGTGCATTATATCAAGCCGTTCAGCCAGACCTCGGCTCAATTCTTCGCCTACAAGGTTGGCTCTACCTACAATCCTGAAGAGTTTTCCATCAACTCCCATATCAACATGGCGGCCGCTTCGGAGACCTACGACATTGCAAACAAGAAGCACATCATCAATGTGGACTGGAACGTGACCAACATCTACGACGCTGCCATCGATAAGGTTACTCTCTACGCGCAGATGGCTGGCATCGATGAGCCTACGGTGATTGAAATTTCCGGCAAGACAAAAGGCAACAACAACATCGAAGTGCCCTGGTACATCAAGGACGTGACCATTACCGCAAAGGCTACAACCACGAGCATCTGCGCAGGACTCATCCGCAAAGAAATCCCGTGCGACACGATCAAGAGGGATCTTCTTCTCGACAACCTTCCTTGCTCAATCAAGGTAAACGGACTCAGAGAAAGTTTCGACGACGATTTGGGCACCTACAATCCAGAAGTCGTGTGGACATGCCCAGAGGGTCACGAACTGGTCATCAACAATGTGAGCATCGACTATAGCGGTGACGACGGCAAATCGTGGCAGCACTGCCTCTCTCCAAGCCGCGGAGCCGGCACCGCCACACTCAGCAACATACTGCCGGGCTATTCGAAATACATCTTCCGCTACAACGGCAGAACAGAAGCCTACAACCAGCCGGGCGACGCCATCAACCTCACGGCATACGACACCATCGAGGTGAACTACAACCCGCAAATCATCCGTCTCTTCCTCGTGGGTGACCTCACAGAGAACGGCAATGAGCAGAACGGCACTATCAAGCCAACAATTGGCTACACGCTAAACCGCGACCTCTACGAGATGAGCGCAGGCAAGACCGTTTTGGAATATTCGGTCGACAACGGCAAATTCCAACCGGCAACAACGTTCTTCCCTGAAGAAGACGGCCGAGTGACCTTCGAAATTGACGGCAACGGTAAGGTGTATCACTTCCGCATGACAGTTTCGGCAATCAGCGAAGGCAAATGGACCTCATTCCAAGAGGAAACACCAGCCTACTATCGCTTCATGGTAGTGGACGACATCACGGTTGACGACAACACTCCGGTCGATGTCTACACCCTCGACGGCAAGTTGGTGGCAAAGCAGATGCTCCCAAGCGACGCCAAGACTCGCCTCGCCAGCGGCACCTACATCATCGGCGGCAAAAAGACAGTGATTAACAAATAATCCAATCAGCAAATAGTTCTCCATTCACCCTCGCGGCGACCGCGAGGGTGAATGCTTTTACAGCAAGAGCCACCATGGTTTTCTAATTTCACGTTTTAGCAGTACCTTTGCGGTATGGAATGGATTAACAGTGTACTTTTCGACCATTCGGCAATCCAGGCGGTTGTAGTAATGGCGATAATAATATTTTCAGGTCTCGCTCTCGGACGCATCCGCATAGCGGGCATCTCGCTCGGCGTCACTTTCGTTTTTTTCACGGGCATCCTCTTCGGCTATCTCGGGCTGACCATCGACCATCAGATGCTCAGTTATGCCGAAAGTTTCGGTCTTGTGCTCTTCGTCTATGCCCTCGGCCTGCAAGTGGGTCCGGGCTTTTTCAGCGCCTTCCAGCACGGAGGAGTGAAGATGAACGCGGCGGGCCTGCTGCTCATCCTGCTCGGCACCCTCGCCACAATTGCCATCAGCATTGGCTTCGGCTACAACATCGGCGACATGACTGGTGTGCTCTGCGGTGCCACAACCAACACTCCGGCGCTCGCCGCTGCGCAGCAGACACTTGTGCAACTGGGACTTTCCGACGAGACTGCCGCCCTGGGCTGCGCCGTGACCTATCCGCTTGGCGTCGTAGGCGTAATCCTCGCCATAATCGTGCTGCGCAAGTTCTTCACCCGCCCCGACGACTTGAAGGAGCGTGAGGAAAACCATGCCGACCACACGTTCATCGCCACATTCATCATCAAAAATCCGGCATTGTTCAACCGTACCATCGGCGAAGTGCAGCGCACATCGGCCGTGCAGTTTATCATATCGCGCCTCTGGCGTGCCAAAGAACTGATGTTGCCAACCTCCGAACTCAAGTTCGCTGAGGGTGACAAAATCCTTGTAGTCACCACCGAGAAGGACGTAGAAACGCTCACATTCCTCTTCGGCGAGCGCGAAAACCGCGACTGGAACCACCACGTGAACTGGAACAAACTCGACCGCCAGTTTGTGTCGCGCCACATCATCGTGTCGCGCCCGGAAATCAACGGCAAGCGGCTTGGCTCACTGCGTCTGCGCTCCACCTTCGGCATCACCGTGTCGCGAGTGCTCCGCAGCGGCGTGATGCTTCTCGCCACT
This sequence comes from Senegalimassilia sp., assembly GCA_963590085.1. Classification (GTDB taxonomy): domain Bacteria; phylum Bacteroidota; class Bacteroidia; order Bacteroidales; family Muribaculaceae; genus Limisoma. The sequence continues at coordinate 7,581 of CAVAOU010000026.1, forward strand.
CCCGACCTAGTGCTCCAGATTGGCGACCGGCTAACAATGGTGGGCAACGCGCAGGACGTAGAGAGCGCGGAAAAGATTATCGGCAACCGCGCCGGCTCGCTCAAGGAGCCTAACCTGGCTGTGATCTTCGTGGGCATATTCCTCGGACTCGCCATCGGTATGATTCCTATCAGCCTGCCGTCGACCAACGTGCCAGTGAAACTCGGCCTTGCCGGAGGTCCTATCGTGGCAGGACTCCTAATGGGGCGCTACGGGCCTCGGTTCCACATGGTCACCTACACCACCCGCTCTGCCAACCTCATGCTCCGCGGCATCGGCCTGTCGATGTATCTGGCATGCCTCGGACTCGACTCCGGCGCGCACTTCTTCGACACACTTGTCGGTCCGCAGGGCCTCGCGTGGATTTCGCTCGGCGCGGTACTCACAATCGTGCCGACAATCATCATCGGCATCATTGCGATGCGTTGCTTCAAGTTCAACTATGGGGAAACGTGCGGCATGCTCTGCGGCGCCATGGCAAACCCTATGGCACTGACCTACGCGTCCGACACCATCAAAGGCGATGCGCCGGCGGTAAGTTATGCCACAGTCTACCCTATGGGCATGTTTGTGCGCGTAATCATCGCACAACTGCTGATATTGCTGCTTTAATTCCTATTTTTCAAAGGTGAATGTACGCTCGCCTATGCCCACCTGCAAGCGTTTCAGAGAAGATTTAGTCCAAAGCGACGACACATTGAACGAGGCATAGACGCGACGGTCGAACATCGTCGTTTCGCCCATCGTGTTATAGACAATGCGTGCCACAACCGTTTCATCGTCGAGTGTCGACTCGTCGGCCACAAGCATCAACTGATAGTTCTTGCCCGAATAGGGTACCCACCCGTTGAGATTTACATACTCGCCGCTACGCCAAAGACTCGTCACCGAGATTTCCGTCTCTGGGAAGTTGTCCATATCGCTGTGCGGCGCCGTACGCGCTTTGCCAGTGGGTATCAGGGCGAAATTGTCGGCACGCACCACACGGGTGCCGTCGAGAAGGGTGTATTCCGTGGTGTAGCGCATCAGGCAGCGCTGTCCGGCTTCGGCATCGCCAAGCGAAACGCCGTAGGCTGCAATCTTCTGCACGGGCAAATCGTCGCGGGTCTGGAAGGAGAAGCGCGCCATCCCGTCGGTGTCGGTACTCTCATAGGTGACAATGTTCATCGCAAAATCACCCAATTTATTCTCGTCCTCGTCGCATGCCACAAGGACCAATGAAAGCAGCAAGGCTATTACTGTTCTTCGCATGGCTCGTTGTTTTTGGTCTGTTCAACAATCTGTCCGTCGCACATCTTCAGCGTGCGGTCGCACATTGCGGCAAGCGACTCGTCGTGGGTCACAATCACGAACGTCTGGCCGAAGCGGTCGCGAAGGTCGAAGAAGAGTTTGTGGAGTTCGGCCTTGTTGTGCGTGTCAAGGCTACCCGACGGCTCGTCGGCAAAGATCACATCAGGCTGATTGATCAGCGAGCGGGCCACAGCCACGCGTTGCTTCTCACCGCCCGACAGTTCGGCTGGCTTATGGCTGGCACGGTCGGAAAGCCCGAGCAAGTCGAGCAATTCTGCCGCGCGCTTCATTGCCTCGCCGCGGTTGTCGCCGTGGATTAGTGCCGGTATCGCCACATTCTCCAGCGCCGTGAATTCCGGCAGAAGTTGGTGGAACTGAAACACAAAACCTATACTGCGGTTGCGGAACTCCGACAACTTGCGCTCCGAGAGCGTAAGCACATCCACCCCGTCGTAGACCACACTGCCCCCGTCGGGCTTGTCGAGCGTGCCGGCAATCTGCAGCAAGGTGGTTTTTCCGGCGCCGCTGGGGCCCACAATCGACACTACCTCGCCTTTGCCAAACGTAGCGCTCACGTCCTTGAGCACCTGCAGCGAGCCGAAACTCTTGTTTATATTTTTCAGTTCTAGCATATTATTATTCGTTGATTGTTATTGTACCCACACGAGGCTTCTTCAAGTCCGTCAGATACCGTTCGGAAATTGGCCGTTTCATATACGCAAAGATACTGCCGTACCCCGTTTCCGCAAAAGTGCAGCCTCCACTATGGTGAATATCCCAGGCTGTACCGATTTTGCTGTGGAGAATATTGTCGCCTATAACTCTAGCGGCATGCGTCCATCCGTCTTTATCTGCATATAGGGCAACCTTGTCGTAGTCCTTTTCACACGATTCATCATCACATTGTTTGAATCCGAAATACTCAAACAACGCCACGAGCGACTCTTTGTGCTCATCGCAGGGTACACCTTCCGGCCACCATGTCCAGGCGTAGTTTGTAGGATGATACAAACCAACCCACACGTCATTCATGCCGAGCGCCCAACCGATGCAGTTATAAGCAGGCGTGGAGTCACTGGTAATCTTAAAATTCGGGTCTGAACCCAGCGAAGGAAACCAGCCTATCAGCGTGCCAACTTCTTGCTCAGTATATTTAGCCATACGTTACAAATTGTGGCAAGTGGAACATATCCCTCACATTTCACCGTGTTCGGATAGATTTTGTCGAGAGCATGGACAAGAAGCGTAGGTCCTTTCTTCAGTTCTTCATAAATAAACGGCACAGCATCCTCCTGCATCTTCACAATCTCATCGAAATAGTGATTGTTGAAGTTGCCGACCGACAAATATGCCGTCTCACGGTTCCAATTGCTTAGATTCATCTGGAATTGCTTGCTTGCTGAAAACATGTTTGTATTCATATGCTCGTTTTTATGCCAATGAAGGACTACTTTTCTCAATCTTTGGTGCAATATAACTAAAAAATCGGCGAATCTCCAAGAAAATCTTGCATAAGCGTGTCATTTTGCACGAATTTTTCTTTCTTAGCCTTTCAGCCGCTACGTATTTTTGCTAACGCATAGATATAAAAAGATTGTATTGGCCAGATTTACCCAACCAATACAAGGAGTAGCCCATAGGAGAATCGAACTCCTCTTTCAAGAATGAAAATCTTGCGTCCTAGCCGATAGACGAATGGGCCAGCAATTAACTAACCACTTTTATTTCAAAGCGAGTGCAAAGATACACGTTATTTCCTTACCCACAAAATATCCAATACCCAAAAATGCAATTTTAATAGATTTTAAGAATTAGATATTTCCATATTGCTTACCTTTACAACGTCAAAAATCCCCATAAAATCAGCGATGGACACAACGGTAAAGGGAGTGGTGCTGCGCTCCGTGAAATACAACGACAAAAACTCGATTGTGCGGGTCTACACCGACCAGTACGGTCTGATGTCGTTTCTGTTGCCACAAAACGCAGGCAAGACCGCCCGCCAGCGCAGGGCGCTGTTCCAGCCGCTGTCGCTTGTGGAGATTGCGACCGACATCCGCCCTAACCGCGACATTCATCGCATCAAGGAGGCGCGGTGCCTGGAGCCGCTGCCAAGCCTGCACACCGACCCAGTGAAGAATGCCATCGCACTCTTCATCACCGAACTCCTCTCGCACGTAATTGTGGAACAGGAGCGCAACTCGGCTCTCTTTGCGTTTATCGTGGGCTCCGTGCGGCTGCTCGACAAGGCGAAGGAGGGCACAGCGAATTTCCACATCTGCTTCCTATATAATTTAGGAGTGTTTATCGGCATCGAGCCCGACACATCGGCCTATCAGCCGGGCATGGCGTTCGACATGGAGGCGGGCGCTTTTGTGCGCGGCGTACCTCTGCACAGACACTTTGTCGACGGCGAAGAGGCCAGCGCAGTTTACTGGCTCACGCGCATCACCTACGCCAACATGCATCGCTACCGCTTCAACCGCGAGCAGCGCAACCGACTTCTGAATCTCACGCTCGACTACTATCGCCTGCACCACGCGTCGCTAGGGGAACTGCATTCACCGGCGGTGCTTGCCGAATTGTTTGTCTGACTGTCCTCTTCGGCTTCCACAGGAAAGCGATCGAAGACTATGTCGTCGGTCGACGGCATGATTATCACAGGCATGCCGCGGTAGGCATACTTGGTGGCGAACTCGAGTGCGTCGGCATTATGAAGGCGGATGCACCCTTCGGTGGCATGCGTGCCGATCGACGATTCGTCATGCGTTCCGTGGATGCCGATACCGTTGTGGCCAGTGATGAGACGCACAAAGCGGGGACCATAGGCACCCTTTATCACACCTTTGCCGTCGCCGAAATCGTGCGACCACAGGTGCGCGTCGAGAATCTCCTGCACCTTAAACATACCCACCGGAGTACGCATATCGCCAGGCTCGCGCTTGTCGCCCACGTTGCGCCCGCAGGCAATGCCGTAGCGACACAGTTCAGCCCCGTCGCCATCGTAGACGCGGAGTTGCATTTCTTCCTTAAATATAATAGTGAATGGTTTCCCGGCGGGAAAATATGTGGTGTCGGCAACCGCCACTGGACGCTTTGCCGCCGATTTCCGGGGAGTCGCCGCCTTGGAGCCGGCGGCCGTGAGCAAGGTTAACGCTACAAGCAATAGGAGTTTACGTATCATCGTATAAAAAAGGTTAGAAACAAGTATTCCCAAAAAGAACAAAAGCCCGAAGCAATGGCTCCAGGCTTTTGCGGTGCGGACGGGACTCGAACCCGCGACCCCATGCGTGACAGGCATGTATTCTA
>CAVAOU010000027.1:0-12210 GCA_963590085.1 Senegalimassilia sp.
TGCGATGCATGCCGGCATCGAGCAGTACTATCTTGACCGCACGATGCCCGACAATGACACAGCGGCACTGTTCCGCCAGTTTGTTGGGACGTATAAGTTGAATCCCTACCGCACCGAATGGGCAATCTTCGATGAGGACTACAAGGTGGCGGGTACACTCGACTTCCTTGACTGCACCGACGGCGTGTTTACTATCTACGACTGGAAACGCAGCAACAAAATCCTCAACACGGCCGGAGAGCCTGTTATCGTCAGCCCTTACGGCAAATATGCCTCCGACCCGATTCCCGATATCCCTGACACGACTTATTACCACTACGCGCTTCAGGTGAGCATCTACCGCCACATCCTCGAGAAAAACTACGGGCTGCAGATTGCAGGCTGCCGCCTGGGCATTTTCCATCCCGCCTACAGCCAGCCATACGTGCTCACCATGCCCGACCTCCGCGAGGCTGCCGTTGCCGTGCTCAAGGCAAACGCTGAGCGGTTTTGACCACTTTGGCACTAGCGAGGATGACAGTTTTTGCGAACTTTAAGCAAGGCCTTGTTACGATTTTTTATCCTAACAGAATTTGTTAAAGTAAGAAATAAGGTTACCTTTGCAGTAGGTAATTCAAAGAAGGAATATAAGCCTATATCACTTAAATATTAGAACTATGCCAAAATGTATCGGTATTCTAACATCAGGAGGTGACGCACCTGGAATGAACGCGGCAATCCGTGCCGTAACCCGTTCAGCTATCTTCAACGGAATAGCAGTGAAAGGTATCTATCGCGGCTATCGCGGACTTGTCACCAATGAAATCGTAGAGTTCCACACACAGAATGTGTCAAACATTATCCAAGTGGGTGGTACTATTCTCAAAACTGCACGTTGCGCAGAATTCCGCACAGAAGAAGGCCGTAAACTTGCCTACGAGAATATGACAAAGGCTGGAATCGACGCCCTTGTCGTTATCGGCGGCGACGGCTCTCTCACTGGAGCGAGAATCTTTGCAACAGAATATAACATCCCGGTTGTCGGCCTTCCTGGCACAATCGACAACGACCTCTTCGGCACCGACACCACCATCGGTTACGACACAGCCCTCAACACCATCATGCAGTGTGTGGATAAAATCCGCGACACGGCTACGTCCCACGAGCGCTTGTTCTTCATCGAGGTGATGGGTCGCGATGCTGGCTTCCTTGCCCTCAACGGTGCTATCGCCGCAGGCGCAGAGGCTGCAATCATCCCGGAAATCTCCACAGAGGTCGACCAGTTGGAAGAACTCATCAACAACGGTTTCCGCAAGAGCAAGAACTCTTCAATCGTGTTGGTTGCAGAGAGTCCTATCACTGGCGGCGCAATGGCGTTGGCTGAGCGCGTGAAAAACGAGTATCCGCAATACGAAGTGCGCGTGTCTATCCTCGGTCACTTGCAGCGTGGCGGTTCGCCTACAGCCCACGACCGTATCCTTGCTTCGCGCATGGGTGCCGCGGCTATCGATGCTCTTCTTGAGGATCAGCGCAATGTGATGATTGGTATCGCAAACGACGAAATCGTTTATGTGCCGTTCACCAAGGCTATCAAGAAAGACAAGCCAATCAACCGCGAACTTCTCGACACTCTCCGCCGACTCTCAATCTAAACGGCGCTACGCATAAAAAGACAGCGAGGTGGCAACCAACCGGTTGCCACCTCGCGCGTTTTTTGTAGTACTGCTGTCCGTTAGATTTCTTCGATGGCAGCGGCTTTGACCCAGGCTTCGCGGTTGTCCAGCGTCTGGATTTTGTACCACACGTTTTTGGCGTTGCCGTCAACACGGATGGAGTCTTCTTTCTTAACCTTGGCGCCCTCGTGGAGCATGAACGCCATCTCGTCGGCCTTCATCGGCTCGCGCGACACGGTGCTCAACTGCGTGGAGTCGTTCATCACGATGGCGTAGTCGTGGCATTCCTGCGCGCTGCTGGCGCATGAGGCAAACACGTTGGCGATGATGCAGACCACAAGCAAGCCGATGCCCCCGAAAAAGCCCGTCTTGCGCAGGGCTATTGACGAGGCAAAGGCATAAGTCAGTATGCCGGCGAGGAACAGCGCAAAGGCAATCATTGCGACGATGGTCCATGCCGATGGTGAAAGTCCGTTCTGCACGTTGCGGACGCCCACAGCGAGGATGTTTTCGTCGGCCTCCTGACGGTCGATAATCTTTGCGTTGACAAAGTCGAGGTTGGCCTGCGCTTTCGTGTAGCGGGGATTGAGGCGGAGCGCACGCTCGTAGTTGAGGATGGCTTTGCCCTTTTTGCCGCTTTTGTAGTAGACGTTGCCGAGATTGAAATAGAATTCTGGCGACACGCCCGACTGTTTCTCTATCTGCTTGTAGTCGTCGATGGCAGCCTGATAGTTCTTGTTGTTGAAATCGTAGAGCGCCTTCTGCTGGACGCTTTCAGCGCCTGCCGACAGGGTTGCAATCAGAATCGATGCGAGGATGAATATATAACGTTTCATTACTGTCTCTTTTTAGTGTTTTCAACTTCTGCGATTGAGTCGCATGCCATTTGGAAGATGTCGCTCATCGGCACGGCACTTTCAGCCGACTGTGCGTAGCGCGAGAATTCGCATTCGTCGAGTATGTTGATGATGCGGCCGATGGCATCCTCCGCCAGACCGTAGTTCTCGAGTTCCTTGGTGATGTTGTCGCGGTTGAGTTCCGACACTGGGATGGTCAACTTGTCGCTGTAGTAGCCCCAGAGAGCCGCAAGCATCTCCTCGTAGAATGCGTCCTTCTGGTTCTTCTGCATGAACTTCTTGGCGCGTTTCAAACGGCGGTTGGCAACCTTGTTGGCGCCCTTGCGCTTCATGAGCGTCACGTTGGCGCGGTCCTTCACCTTCTTGCGGTAGACGATGAGTATCACGGCAAACGCGATGGCAAGGACAATGTAGTAGGCCACGGTTGCCCAATTGCCGAAGATGTTGCTGTGGTTCTTGCTGAGGTTGAGGTCGCCCGTTTCCATCGGGAGAATGTCCTTCATCACGGCGTCGTTGTATTTCACTGCGTTCGACGACGAACCTTTAGCCACGTCGACGTCGAAACCGTCGACCTTGATGGTTTTGTACTGATGGCTGTCGAGGTCGAAGTAGGTGAATGTTGTTCCTCCGATTGAGAATTTGCCCACCGACTGCGGCACAAACGTGTAGTCAACAACAACCTTACCCGAGAGCGTTGCTCCCGATGGGGTGGCGGTAACTGCCGTTTGCGGGTCGTAGAGTTCAAACTGCGACGGGAAGCCGAATTTGGGCGCTGTAAGGCTCTTGAGGTTGCCCTGTCCGGAAATTACCATCTTGATGGTCGATGCCTCGTTGGTGCGCATCTTCTTGCCCGTGAGCGAGCGGCTCACGTTGAAGCGTCCCACCGCTCCGCTGAAGTCGGCTGGGCGTGGCGACGGCAACGGCAGCACGTTGAGCGATGCCGTGTTCGACTGCACCTTGATGGTCTTCTCAACTGGCGACCGCATGCGGCCGAAAGTGGTGTTGATGGTTTCAAACTGCATCACAGTGAGGTCGTAACTACCAGAGGCGATGGTTAGTTTGCCCGTTTGCTGCGGGAAGAGCACAGACTGCTTGATCACGTAACTGTAGTAGTTCTCGCCGCCAACGGTTTCAAACTTTCCTTGCAGGGTCACCGGTACTTCCTCTGCCATAAATCCGTTGTAGGCAGGCTGTACGGTGGTTATAAACTTCGATACCTGATATTTCGTGTAGAGTTTGATGGAGCAAAGCACGCCTTCCTGCTCGTAGGCGGTAGGCTTGGAGAAAAGGATGCGCACAAACACGTCGTTTTTGCCGATTGGCTTGTCGACGGTCTGCGTGTCGATGTCGTAGGCCTGCACCGAGTTGCTGTTTCCGCTTGACGCCGACTTGTCGGCTGGGAGGATGGTGAGCGATATAGGCTTTGTGGTCATCGTCTTGCCGCCCACAACAATCTTGGCGCTTCCGATGGTGATTGTGCCGGCTTTCTCGGCCTTATAGGTGTAGGTATAGCCGATCGACGAACTCGACGACTCCTTGCCGTTGATGTTCTGGTACGAACTGCTCTGGCTAATGCCTGGGCCGAAAATCAACTTACAGTTGGGGATGCTCGGTATGGCAGGGTTGGCCGACGGCGTCTGCGGCGCGTTCTCGAGCGAGAACGTCACGGTAAACCGTTGGCCCACGATGGCTGGCTCGTTGACCGATGCCCGGAAGGTTACGGCAAACCCTTCGGCGGCGGTGAGTAATGCCAATAGCAATAGTGTAGTTATTCTCTTAAGATGCTTCATCTGATGCTTGTGAATTTTTATTAACGTTGGCCTACCACGGGCGGCTGGTGTGCGACTGGCTTCCCATCTGTGCCTTGCGGCGGTTTACCTTGTCGCGGGTGTTCTTTTCCTCGTTTTGCATGGCCTTCAGCAACTGGTCGTTGTTTGTCTGCTGCTGTTGCTCTTTCGGCGGCTCTGGCTGCTTTTGAGGCGGCTGCTTCTGGTCTTGCTGCTGATTCTGCTTCTTGTCCTTCTGGTCGTTGTTGTTCTGCGACTTGTTTTGCTGTTGCAGTTTCTTCTGAGCCATGCGCAGGTTTTTTCGTGCCTTCTCGTCGTTGGGGTTTATCTTGAGCGACTTCTTGAAATACTGCACACTGTTGGCGTAGTCCTCGTTGTCGTATGCCATCTTGCCGAGGTTGTAGTTGGCGTTGGCTTTCAAGTCCTTCGATGCGTTCGGGCTGCCCGCCACGTCGGTGAGCAAGGCATTGATGCGCTTTGTCATCACGCTGTCTTCCTTCGTCTTGTCCTTCTTGTTGCTGCGCTCGTTGATGAGCGTGGTGCCAAGATTGTATTTCGCCAGCGTAGAGTTGGGATTGTGCTCCAGCGCCTTGGAGTATTGCTCCTCAGCTTTGCGGTATTGCTTCTTGTTGAAGTACTCGTTGCCGGCTTTCACCAGGTTGCGTTCCTTCTTTGTGGCTTGGCCGAAAGAGGGGAGCGCAGTCAACACTGCCAATATTATTATGAGAATGCTTCGTTTCATATCAATTTATTTTCCAAACAGATTGGTCTTCGTGAGCCATGAAATTTTCTTCTCGCTCACCATGATGTCTACAACCAGCAACAGCAATGCCATCCACGCAAACACGGGGAACTGCTCGTCGTTGGGCGAGAACACCTTCTTGTCCATATTCGTTTTCTTGGCCTTCTTCAGTTGGTCGGACAGGATGTCGACGGCATTGGCGTTGTTGCCCGAAACGTAGACTCCGGTGCCCACCTTGGCTATCTCTTGCGCGGCTTGCTCATTGAAGGCTGTCTGCACCACTTGACCTTCGTATTGCATGTAGGTGCCGTTGCCCATCGGTATAGGCATCGGCTTGGAGTCGCCCACGCCCACTACTTCAATGTCTACGCCTTTCGACTTGGCTGTCTTCGCCATCTCGATGGCATCGTCTTCGTGGTTTTCGGCATCGGTGATCAGCACGATTGACTTCTGGCATTTGGGATTGTTGGAAAACATTCCCATCGAGGTTTCTATCGCGGCGCCGATGGCTGTGCCCTGATTGCTCACCATGTTGGTCGACAGGCTGTTGAGAAACATCTTCGCCGAACTGAAGTCGTTGGTGATTGGCATCTGCACATAGGCATCGCCAGCAAACACCACCAAGCCGACCTTGTCGTTCTGCAGGCGGTCAAACAGTTTCTCCACGATAAATTTGGCGCGCTGCAGGCGGCTGATGCCGTCCTCGCTGTTGGTCGATGACGCCAGCATGGAGTTTGAAATGTCCATTGCCACTACAATTTCAGAGCCTTGCACTTTTTTGTTGGTCAGCGATGAGGTGCCTTTTGCTCTCGGGCGGGCAAGAATCACCACCACAACGGCGATGAGGAGCAACTCGATGCTGATTTTGATCCAAGGCAGATAGCGCGATGCGTCGGGCATCTGGCCCTGAAGCACCTCAAGGTTTCCGAATTTCTTCAGTTTCTTTTCCCTTGCGATTCTCGAGAGCATGAACAGCCCGAAAACCACAGGCAGCAGAAACAGCAGGAACAATATTTTAGGGTTTCCAAAACTAAACATATCTTCTTCTTTTTATGGAATGGTTCTCATCACAGTCAACCGCAACACCACGTCGAGGCTTACGAATATCAGGAGCAGCCATGCCCACATCATGTAGTCGTCCTCGGTGTTGTGGTATTTTGTTGTGTCGAGTTTCGTTTTTTCCAGTGAGTCGATTTCCTTGAAAATGGCTCTCAATGTGCGCTCGTCGGTGGCACGGTAGTATTTTCCGCCAGTCTTCTGGGCGATGGAGCGCAGCGTCGGCTCGTCGATGGTCACTTTCACATAGTCGTATTCGAGTTTGCCGTAGTAGTTGATGCCCACGGGCGACAGTGCGCTGCCGTTGGTGCCCACGCCGATGGTGTAGACTTTGATGCCCTTTTGCTTGGCAATGTCGGCTGCCGTCAGCGGCGCAACCATGCCGGTGTTGTTCGAACCGTCGGTGAGCAGGATGATGCTCTTCGACTTGGCTTTGCCTTCAACAATGCGGTTGATGCTCGTGGCGAGACCGTCACCAATAGCGGTGCCGTCCTCAAGCAGTCCCATTTCCAGGGTGTTTACCGCATTGAGCAGCGATGTCTTGTCGTTGGTCATAGGCAGGAGCGTGAAACTCTCGCCGGCAAATGCCACCAGACCGATGTTGTCCGACTCGCGACCCTGTATGAATTCAGCCGCCACGTCCTTCGCCGCGCCGAAACGGTCGGGCTTGAAGTCCTTGGCAAGCATACTCGTCGACATGTCGAGCGCAATCACGATGTCGGTTCCCTCGACGCTCGATGTCTCCCATTTGTTGTGGGTCTGCGGGCGGCAAAGGATCACTATAAGGCACCCGATGGCAAGCAGTTTCAGCACAAACAGCCCGTGGCGGAGCCACACTCTGTAACTTGTGCGGAAATGCTTCACTGCCGCAATCGTCGATGACTGCAGGGTGGGGTCAATCTTCCTTAACTTGTAGACGTACCAGAAAATCAGAGGTACATATACAAGAAACAACCAAAATAAATGAGGTCTTGCAAATTCCATATTATTGGTCCTTCAATTTTTTTGATTTCTTGTTGCTTTTCGACTCTTCCTCGGTGGGTTCCACAGGTTTGTTGCTCTCGACAAACTTTTCTGCCGACATCATCGACCGCTCGTCTTCGTCGGTCGATGTGCCCATCTTGGCAAACTTCACAAAATCGGCTGTCTCAAGCAGATACTGCAGCGAGTCTATCTCGTTCAACTGGCTGTTGCTTTCCACTGCGGCCATAATCTGCGACGAGGTCATCTCCATGGCACCGATGCCATACTGGCGCCAGATGTAGCGGCGCACAATGTCGGTGAGACGAGTGTAGTAGCCTTTGGCATCGCCATGCACCAGCGGGTTCGACTTGCGCAGGGCGTCGAATGCCTCCTGCGCTTCTTCGTAAGGCGGAAGCAGTGGCTTCTGCGCGATGAACGGCAAGATAGGCTTGCCAGCCTTCCAGCGTTGGTACATCACAATGCCCAGCGCAACAAGTGCCAGCACAACGATTGCTCCGAGCACCCACCACAGCCATCGCAGTTGGTCCATGTCGGGAAGGAAGTCCCAGAACTTCTTGTCGGGATTGGCTATGGTCTTGTATTCGTAGAGGTCCTGCATCTTCGACACGTCGGCCTCCAGCACCTTTATCGAAACGCTGTTGCCCACCACTGTGTCGTTGTCGACAACATATTTCAGGCCTGGCAGCACAAATGCTCCCGGGCTGAACGGCTGAATGGGTATTTCGTAGGTTTCCTGTGTGCGGCCGTTGCCCACGTCGGCTCTGGTGACCTTGCGCTCACCCACGATGTCGACGTCGTTGATCAGGCTGTCGGGCGGCACGATGAGCCGTCCGGTCTGCGCTTTGTCCTTCACCACGGTGACGCGCAGCGTCGTTTTGTTGCCTTGCATGATGGTGGTGGAATCCACGGCCTCACGCACAACCGTTGTGGCTGCCTGTGCCGTTGCAATGCTGCAGAGAGCAATGACAATTGCCGCTATTTTCGTTGATATTTTCATGAAATTCTATCTATGTCCTCTTTTCTGAAACAATGCCATCAAAGCCTTGACGTAGTCCTCGTCGGTGGCAATGCTTGCATAGTCAACCATGCTCTTGAAAAAGCGGTCGCTTATCTGCTGCTGGTGCTCATACCACCAGCGCTCGTAGGCGTTGCGCACGTTTTTCGAACTTGTGTTGACCCATTTCGTTTCTCCTGTTTCGGCATCGCGCAGTTTCACCAGACCGACCTTCGGAAGCGACGCGTCGCGCTTGTCGTAGATCTGCAACGCCGTTAAGTCGTGCTTGCTGCTGCAGATGCTCATGGCCTGTGAGTAGTCGTGCCCGTCGATGAAGTCCGACATCAGGAACGCTGTTGTACGCTTTTTCACTGCGCCGGTCATAAACTTGAGCGCAACGCCAATGTCGGTGCCGTGGCTCGTAGGCGTGAAGTCAAGAAGTTCGCGGATAATCAGCAGTATGTGCTTCCTGCCTTTTTGCGGCGGGATGTATTTCTCAACCTTGTCGCTGAAAAACACCACGCCCACTTTATCCTTGTTCTGTATGGCGGAGAAAGCCAGTGTGGCTGCAATTTCGGAGATGCGCTCGCGTTTCACTGAGCCTACAGCGCCGAAGTTGCCGCTGTCCGACACATCGACGAGGAGCAGCACCGTCAGTTCGCGCTCTTCCTCGTAGACCTTCACAAACGGCTTGCTGTTGCGTGCCGTCACGTTCCAGTCGATGTCGCGGATTTCGTCGCCGTACTGGTATTCGCGCACCTCAGAGAATGTCACACCGCGACCCTTGAACGCCGAGTGGTATTCTCCCGCAAAGATGTTTTGCGACAGTCCGCGCGTCTTGATTTCAATCTGCCTGACTTTCCTTAAAAGTTCGTTGGCATCCATATCGCTCGCTGTTTAGATTAAGGAACGATGATTTTGTCAAGGATTGTGCTGATAATCTCGTCGGAACTGATGTTGTTGGCTTCAGCCTCGTAGGTCAGGCCGATGCGGTGACGGAGCACGTCGTGGCAAACCGCACGCACGTCCTCAGGAAGCACGTAGCCGCGGCCTTTGAGGAAGGCGTAGGAGCGCGATGCGAGGGCAAGGCCGATTGATGCACGGGGAGAGCCGCCGAAGGCTATTAGTCCGGCAAGGTCGGCGAGGCCGCTGTCGGCTGGACGGCGGGTTGCGTTGACGATGTCGACGATGTATTGGTTAATCTTGTCGTCGATATAGATTTGCGACACCACATCCTGGGCGTCGATGATGTCCTGAGGCTTGAGCATTGGGCGAAGTTCGCTCTGCACTGGTCGCAGGTTTTGGTTCACGATCTGCATCTCTTCCTCTTTGGTAGGGTAGGTGACCACAACCTTCAGGAGGAAACGGTCCACCTGTGCTTCAGGCAGAGGGTAGGTGCCTTCCTGCTCGATTGGGTTCTGCGTGGCCATTACCAGGAACGGGTCGTCGAGTTTGAACGTCTCGCTGCCGATGGTCACCTGGCGCTCCTGCATGGCTTCGAGCAATGCGCTCTGCACCTTTGCCGGGGCACGGTTGATTTCGTCGGCAAGTACGAAGTTTGCAAATACCGGACCTTTCTTGATTTGGAACGTTTCTTTCTGCACACTATACATCATTGTGCCGACCACATCGGCTGGCAAGAGGTCTGGTGTGAATTGGATACGGTTATATTTTGCTTCGACAATCGATGCCAAAGTTTTGATGGCTAAAGTTTTTGCCAAGCCAGGCACACCTTCCAGGAGAACGTGGCCGTTTGACAATAGGGCGATAAGCAAAGAGTCAACCAGATGTTTCTGTCCAACAATGCGCTGGTTCATGCCTTGTTGCACCAAGTTTACAATGTTGCTTTTGCTTGCAATCAGATCATTCAATTCTCTGATGTTAACTGTTCCGTTCATATTTCTATGGTTTTCTGTTGTTTTCTTTATTTCGGTATGTGCAAAATTATGCCATAAAGACTATATAGTAGTCTTTTTGGGTGTTAATTAATTGTATTAATGCTTTACAATGTTAAAGGGATATGTTAATTTAACATACTAAACAGGCTTAAATGCTGAAAATCTTCAAAATCAGTTCCTCAAACAGGTCATATTCGTTTCTCTGCGACCCAATGCCTTTGCTGCGGGCGTCGAACTCGCGGATGGCGCTGATTATCGACAGACTCTGCCGTGCATTGTAGTAGCGCATTGCCGTGCGCACGTCGCGCAGTTGGAAGGGGGTCTTCATCCTCAAGGCTTCCATCAGTGCGTGGTCGTCCTTGTTGTTGGAGTAGTAGGCTATCAGCACATTGGAAAAGAGGTTGAAGAGGCTTGTGGCGGCGAGCACAGTCGGGCCTTTCTTGGGGTTGGCGCGGAAGAACTGTATGATTTTGTACGACCGCTGCTTGTCGCGCTTGGCTATGGCGGCCACGAGTTCGAAAGTGTTGTATTCCTTGCTGATGCCAACATTCTCAGCCACGGCTTCGGGAGTGATGACGGCACCCACGGGGAGAGTCATCCGCAGTTTGTCCACTTCCTTCGCCAGCAGCGACAGGTCGAAGCCGATGTGCTCAATGAGCATGGCTTGCGCCCGCGGGTCGAGTTTGCATCCCACGGTGCCTGCATATTCGGTGAGCGCGCGGTCGATGTTGTAGTCGCGCAACGCTGCCGACTCAAACACCACGCCTCCGCATTGCACTATGGCTTTGGTCATTGCGGCGGCTTTGATTGCCGATCCTTTATGGCAAACCACGAGCACGGTCGATGTGGTGGGCTGCAGCGCATACTGCTGCAATTGGTCCCAGTTTAGTTGCCGACCGGTTTTGGCGGCCTGTGCCTCCTTGAGGATAACCACTTGCCGCTCAGCCATCATCGGGTAACGCCGACATGCGAGAATCACGTCGGCCATTGTGCAGTCGGCGCCATAGAAGGTCGATAGGTTGAAGTCGCGCTCGTCGTCGGTCAGTGCGTTTTTGAGCACCATGTCGGCAATGCGGTCGATGTAGAACGACTCTTCGCCCATAAGAAGATAGATGGGGGCAAACTGCTTTTTTCGTATGTTGGTTTCAATTTGTTGGCGTGTAGGGCCTGCGGTTTTAGCCATAATATTTGTCTATGTAGAAATAACGGAGTAAATTTACATAAAATCTATCAACCGACAGACTTTATGCCTAAACAAAATTCGGAAAACGACTTGCTGAAAACGCGCATCGTAGACGGCCGGCAGGAAATTTTCGACTGCCTGCGGTCGAAATTCGTCGCGTTCACGCCCGAGGAAATCGTGCGCCAGTCGTTTGTGCGCTATCTCATCGACACCAAAAACTATCCCGCAGGTCTGATGGCCAACGAGGTGCCTGTCAAGCAGAACGGGCGAGAGCGGAGATGCGACACTGTTGTCTACGACCGCCAGGGCAAGCCGCTGATGATTGTGGAGTATAAGGCGGCATCGGTGGCAATCACGCAGGAGGTGTTCAACCAGATTTACTGCTACAACACGGTGCTGCAGGTGCGCTACCTTACGGTGTTCAACGGCAAGCAACTCTATTGCTGCCGGGTGGACTATGAGTCCGGCAAGGTGGAGTTCTTGAAGGACGTCCCGCCCTACGGCGATTTGTAGCGTAAAAACGACAGGATACAGAAAAATATAAGGTGCGTCTCGTGGGAGACGCACCTTTTTTGGTGTAACTAAAATCAATTTAAGAAGGTTGCCTATTCGTCGTGGTTCTCTTCGGCGTAAGCCTTGAGGAGTTTCTCCTGTACGTCGGAAGGAACGAGTTCATAGGCTGCAAACTTCATCGTAAACGATGAGCGGCCGCCGGTTATCGAACTAAGGGCGGTAGAGTAGGAAGCCATCTCTTTCAATGGAACGCGTGCCGTGATTTTCTCAAAGCCTTTTTCGCTTTCCATGCCCATAATGATGGCGCGGCGTCCTTGCAGGTCGCTCATCACGTCGCCCATCTTGTCTGATGGTACCAATACCTCTACATCATAGACTGGCTCCAAAATCTTCGGATTGGCGTTGCGGAACGCTTCGCTGAAGGCGTTGCGGCCTGCCAGGCGGAATGAGATTTCGTTGGAGTCTACCGGGTGCATCTTGCCGTCGTAGATGCAGACGCGCACGTCGCGGGCATAGGAGCCTGTGAGCGGGCCTTGCTCCATGC
>CAVAOU010000028.1:0-12106 GCA_963590085.1 Senegalimassilia sp.
AAGCACGGTGGCGACAACGATGCCGACAACTCTGGCGTGCTTAAGTATGTCCGCGTTGAGTTTGCCGGATACCCATTTGAGCGCGACAAGGAAATCAACGGCATCACCTTCGGCTCTGTCGGTAGCGGCACAACTGTCGACTACGTGCAGGTTTCCTACTCCAACGACGACTCTTTCGAATGGTTCGGCGGCACTGTAAACTGCAAGCACCTCGTTGCCTTCAAGGGCTGGGACGATGACTTCGACACCGACAACGGCTTCTCAGGCCACGTGCAGTATGCTCTTGCCGTGCGCGACTCTCGCATCGCCGACACTTCGCAATCAAACGGCTTCGAGAGCGACAACTGTGCTGACGGCGCGCAGGTTGACCCTTACACCACTGCAGTCTTCTCCAACGTTACTTTCATCGGTCCGAAGACCTCCGACAGTGCGTTTGAAAACACCACAAAATATATCGACGGCGGCTCGATGAACCCGAAGAACGGTTCTGCACTCGGTCGCTTCCAGGCTGCTATGCAGATTCGCCGCAGCAGTCGCCTCAACTGCATCAACTCTATCGCAATGGGCTTCCCTATCGGACTCATCCTCGACGGCGAGAAGGGTAACACACAGGCCATGGCAACTGCCGGCAATATCACTCTCCAGAACATCTGGTTTGCCGACATGGACATCATCGGCTCTGACGCCAACAAACTCTACCAGGACAACCTCGTAACTGGCTACGACAGCGACAAGAAGCCTATCATCGACGAGTCGCAGGCTTCGTTCTCTTCAACATTCTTCAAAGCGCAGAGCGGCAACAAGGTGGCTACACTCGCTGAGATGCTCCTCTCGGGCAGCGGCGTGATGAAAGGTCTCGACGTTAACTTCTTGCCTCAGTCGGGCAGCCCACTTCTCTCGGGCGCATCGTTCGGCAGTTTCTCAGGCTTCGACAACGTAGCGTTTATCGGCGCATTCGGCACCGAAAACTGGTTGTCGACTTGGACTAACTTCGACCCTGAAAACACAGTCTACTAACAGAAACCATAAATATACAGATTCTAAGACCGCCAGCGGACGTCGTGACCGACGCCCGCTGGTTTCGTCTATAGGAATGGTGTCATATAGACAGGCAAAAGCAATGTCGCCCCGTCCTTGCGCAGGTCCTTTGTGTAGAGCAAGAATCTCTTGTCCACGCGGTCTGAATATTTGTTGCAAAACTCATCGAGCGACTTGTGGCTATTGTAGCCCGACGACTTGACCTCTATCGGATAAATCTTCTTGCCTCTGGAAAGCAGAAAATCCACCTCATAGTTCTTATGCCCTGTGGCATGAGGGAAGGTGTAGTAATACAGTTTGTTGTTTGAGGCAACAAGCATCTGCGCAACAAGGTTTTCATACACATACCCCAAATCGCTGCTTAGTTTGTCGCTCAACAGTTTTTCATAGATGATGTTTTCCGTATGGTCCTTATCCCAGAAGGCAAGAGTAACAAACAATCCTGTGTCCCCAGTAAACATCTTATAGTAGTTCTCATTACTATGCAGGGCAAATCCCACATTCGGGTCATCGGCATGGTATGCAAAATTCACAACCATACTGTCTTTCATGTCGGCAAGAACACCCATAATGTTCTTGCGTTCCGAATCGTCGAGCACACTCGCTATCTGATATCTTGACGCATTCCTGTTCAGTTGCGCTGGAATGCTCTCAAACAATTTTGCAGCCCGCCCGCTTTTGTCTATTTTGCGGAAATCATCAAGATAGAGTTCTATAATTTCGCGCTTCACCGCATCAGTCTTGCTCAAGTTGTTTGTGTCGAGATATTCATTGACCGCCTGGGGCATTCCACCTACAAGCATATATAGACGCAATCGTCGCATCGACTCCCTGTGGGCTGCCCCCATTGCTATCCTTGCGTCAAAAAATTTCTTGAGCAACGGCACCGTTGTGGTGTCGCCCAAAGCCCAACAAAATTCCTCATAGTCCATAGGATACATTTCCAGGCGGGTCTCTTCACTTGGAATAACAATGTTTTCTATGTTTTTCTTTATGCTAATCAGAGAACCTGTCTCTATATAGTCATACCGTCCGTCAGCCACCAGATGCTTTATTGCCTGGCGCGCCTTGGGACACAACTGTACCTCATCAAAGATTATGGCTGAACGACGGTTCTCCAATGCCACCTGATAAATTGCCTGCAATCGGAGAAATATGAAATCAAGATTCATCAAATCATCAAAAAGTTCAGTGATTTCTTTCGATGCTCTGGAGAAGTCTATCAATATGAAACTCTTGTACTCCTGCTCCGCAAAAGCACGCACCACAGTTGACTTCCCGACACGCCTTGCGCCCTTAATCAAGAGGGCTGTCCGGCCTTTTCTCTCCTCCTTCCAAGAGAGCATTTTGTCGTAAATTTTCCGTTTAAACGTTCTGTTTCCCATAACAATTTGATTGTGAGCGTAAAAGTATAAATAAATTCCAAAATCCACAAATGTTTTTGGGCAAAATATTCCAGATTCCACAATTGTTTTCACCCGAAATGTTCCATATTCCACAATTGTTGATGGTGGCGAGGGGATAAAAATATGCGCAAATGAGTTCTTTTTACTATCTTTATGTCACCAAAACATAGACCATTTTTTTAACCCGATGGATAGACGACATTTTCTTAAAGGCGGCGCCCTGCTCGCCAGCGCATTGTGTGTTGACTTCAAATCGCTTGCCGCAACGGCTGGCACGGCGGAAAAGCCCCGCCTCACGATTGGTGTGCTCAGCGACATCCATGTGCGCACCGACGACGACCTGCCCATACTCGAAAAAGCATTCCGCCATTTCCGCGACAGAGGCGTTGACGGGGTGATAATCGCCGGCGACATGGCCGACACAGGACTTGAGCGGCAGATGAAGCAGGTGGCCGACACTTGGTTTAAGGTGTTTCCAAAGGACAAACTGCCCAACGGAAACCACGTGGAGAGACTGTTTGTCTACGGCAACCACGACATCGACGGGCAGGACTACGGCGCGATGGACAAGTTCATGACAAAGGAAGAGCAAGCCGCGGCACGGAAAACCGAACTGATTGCCGACCACCGCGAAAGTTACTGGAAGAAATATTTCCACGAGAAATACGAGCAAATCTACATCAAGGATGTGAAAGGATACAAGTTTGTCGGCGCGCAGTGGTACGGATGGAACGGCACACCAGGCATCCAGGAGTTTCTCGACAAGCACCGCCCGCAACTCGTTGGCGACAAGCCGTTTTTCTTCTTCCAGCACCCGCACCCCAAGGACACCTGTTCTGGCCCTGCAGCATGGGGTCGCGACAACGGTGAGTCGACAAAAGCACTAAGCGACTATCCCAACTGCGTCGCCTTTTCGGGCCACTCCCACCACAACCTGCAGGACGAGCGCACCATCTGGCAAGGCGCATTCACCAGCGTGGGCACTTCGTCGCTGAGTTACACCTGCGGCCTCGGCGGCAGAGAGAATGTCGAGGAAGTCTACGACACGCAGATGCCCATTGCCGACGAGACTGACGGCAAGCAAGGCATGCTGATGCAGGTGTACGCCGACCGCATAACTCTTGAACGCATCGATTTTGTGTACGGGCTGCCGCTCGGCGACGATTGGGTCATTCCGCTGACGGGCGAAAAACCGTTGTCGTTTGCCCACCGTGCTGCGCAAGCCGTTGCGCCACAATTCGCTGCTGGCGACAAGGTCACCGTAAGCCGTGCCACAGGCAAAAGCCGCAAGGGAGCAGAGCAGATGCAAACCACCGTGCACTTTCCCAACGTACTGAAAAAGCGCAACGGCATCCGTGCCTACGATTTTGAGGTGACATTGGAGATGCGCGACTTCGACACCGTCAAGCCATTCTGCTGCAAGCGGGTCTATTCGCCCCACTACTATCTCGGAGAGGCCAAGGACGAGAGCGAAGTGGTTTGCGTGTTTGGCGAAGGCGATGTGCCAAAGAGTCGCGACTTCCGCTTTGCCGTACGCCCTTGCGAGTGCTTCGGCAAAAAAGGAAACCCCATCTATAGCGACTGGATGAAACTTTAGCACTATCTTTTGATAAGATAGGCTGCATCTCAGCAAAACATTTTCAAGCGAGCTTGAATGTTTTGCTTTCGATTTGCACTATCTTTGCAAACAGAATGATTGACAACACAATTTTTGACAATAAGAAAGTTGCGTTCCACACCTTGGGATGCAAACTCAACTTTGCGGAAACTTCAACAATTGGCAAACTTCTCGCCGACCGCGGCGCGCAGCCGGTGCAGTCGGGCGAGACGCCCGACATCTGCGTGGTCAACACCTGCTCGGTGACGGAACTCGCCAACAAGAAATGCCGCCAGGAAATTCGCAAACTGTCGCGCCGCTACCCTGATGCCGTAATGGTGGTGACGGGCTGCTATGCCCAACTCAACAGCGAGGAGGTGGCCGACATCGAAGGCGTGGACATCGTGGTGGGCAACGACCAGAAGGCGGAGATTGCCGACTTCGTGGACCGTTGGTTTGCCGACCACGAGAAGCATGTGGAAATCACGGCGTTGAAGGATATCCGCCAATTCATCCCGTCGTGCTCGCGCGGCGACCGCACTCGGTTTTTCCTCAAGGTGCAGGACGGTTGCAACTACTACTGCAGTTACTGCACCATCCCGCGTGCCCGCGGACGCAGCCGCAGCGGACGCATCGCCGACCTCGTGGCTCAGGCCCGCCAGGCTGCGGCAGAAGGCGGCAAGGAGATTGTAATCACCGGCGTGAACATCGGCGACTTCGGCTTTGACACGGGCGAAAAATTTATCGACCTGCTCCGCGCGCTCGACAATGTCGAGGGCATCGAGCGCTACCGCATATCGTCGATTGAGCCAGACCTGCTCACCGACGAGGCCATCGAGTTTGTTGCTTCGTCGAAGCATTTCATGCCCCACTTCCACATCCCGTTGCAGTCGGGCAGCGACGAGATGCTCAAACTCATGCGCCGCCACTACGACCGTCAACTCTTCGCCGACAAGGTGGCAGCCATCAAGCGCCTCATCCCCGACGCGTTCATCGGCGTGGACCTCATCACGGGCATGCGCGGCGAGACGCAGGAGATTTTTGACGACTCGCGCGCCTTTGTCGACAGCCTCGACATCACCCGCCTGCACGTGTTCTCCTACTCCGAGCGCCCCGACACCATGGCGCTCAAGATTCCGCTCGTGGTGGACCAGCACACCAAGCATCTGCGCACACGCCGCATGATGGCGCTCTCCGACCGCAAACTGGCGGCATTCACCCAGAAATACCTCGGCACCGTGCGCCCCGTGCTCTTCGAACATGCCGTGGACAGCGACGGACTGATGAAGGGCTTCACCGACAACTATCTGCGTGTGGCGGTGCCAGCCGACGCGAGTCTTGCCAACACCATAGCGCAGGTGCGCCTCATCGAGCCCCTGGGCCACGACGACCTCATTAAAGCCGAAATCCTATGAACGCCCGTCTGCAACGCATAGCCTATTCGCCCCTGTGGCTCCTGCTCCACGCGGCGGCACTGCTGCCGCTGAAGGCTCTCTACGTGCTCTCCGACCTGCTGGCATGGGTGGTGAGCGACCTTGTGCGCTACCGCCGCCGGCTAATCGAGGCCAACCTCGAGGCATCGTTCCCCGAGAAGACCGCCGCCGAGCGCCACGCCATAATGCACCGCTTCTACCGCAACTTCACCGACGTGTTTGTGGAAACAGTCAAACTGCTCCACATCAGCGACGAGGAGATGCGCCGCCGCATGGTGTTTGAAGGGTGCGAACAGTTTGACAAAATCATCGCCGAAGGCCGTTCGATAGGCGTCTATTGCTCGCATTTCGGCAACTGGGAGTGGATCACGTCCATCACCCTATGGGGCATCAACGCCGACAACGTGGAGTATTCGCAGGTCTACCGCCCGCTGCGCAACCCTTGGTTCGACCGCTTCTGGTTCGGCCTGCGCAAGCGCTTCCACTCAGTATCAATACCAAAGAACGGCGTGCTCCGCGCCTTGCTGTCGCTACGCCGCAACGGCGGAATGTTTATCACCGGCTTCATCTCCGACCAGAAGCCGAGCCACAACGACGGCGACCACAGCATCGACTTCCTCAACCAGTCCACACCGTTTATCTCCGGCACCGAACTCCTGCTGCGCAAACTCAAGGCGGCGGCGTTCTATGCCGATGTTGAGCGCACCAGCCGCGGCCACTACCACGTCACCGTCCGCCACATCGCCGACGACGTGTCCTCGACCGCCGATAATGCCGTGACCGACGCCTACGCCCGCATGCTCGAACAGACCATACGCCGCCAGCCCGACGCCTGGCTATGGTCGCACAACCGTTGGCGCCGGCCTAAACATTAAGACCCCAAGCCAATGAAACCTATAGGCATACTGATTCTCAACTGGAACGGAGCGGCGCTGCTGCGGCGCTACCTGCCGTCGGTGGTGGAATGCAACAGCAACGACATCGCTGACATCGTGGTGGTGGACAACGGCAGCACCGACAACTCGCGCAAGGTGCTCGAAGAGGAGTTTCCAGGCGTAAAGACGCTCTATTTCGACACCAACTACGGCTTCGCCGAGGGCTACAACCGCGCCGTCAGCCAACTGGGCTACCGCTACAGCGTGCTGCTCAACAGCGACGTGGCCGCTTCGCCCAACTGGGTGCGCCCGCTCTACGACTATCTCGAGAGCCATCCCGAGGTGGCTGCCTGCCAGCCTAAAATCATCAGCGACACCCGCCGCTCGCACTTCGAATACGCGGGCGCGTCGGGGGGATTTCTCGACAAGCACGGCTACCCCTTCTGCCGCGGCCGCATCTTCGACACCGTGGAGGAGGACCACGGACAATATGACGACGTGGTGGACATCTTCTGGGCCACCGGCGCCGCTCTAACCATCCGCACCGACGACTACATCGCCGCGGGAGGCCTCGACAAGGACTTTTTCGCCCACATGGAGGAAATCGACCTGTGCTGGCGCCTGCACCAGCGCGGACGCGCCGTCAAGGTAGTGCCGCAGAGCGTGGTCTATCACCTCGGCGGAGGCAGTCTGCCGGCGTCCAACCCGCGGAAAACCTACCTCAACTTCCGCAACAACCTGTTTCTGCTCTACAAGAACCTCCCGGCGAAGGAAGGACGGCGCATGCTCTTCGTCCGCCGCCTCTACGACACCCTCGCCTTCTTCGTGTTCATCGCCAAGTGCGACTTCGCCAACGCCCGCGCCGTGCTCCGCGCCCACGCCGACTACCGCCGCCAGAAAAGCCGCTACGACAGCGTGCGCCCCGACACCAACGCTCTCAAGTCGTTTCCCTACAGCGACCGCAACATCATCGTGGACTACAACCTGCGCCGCCTGCACCGCTTCAGCGATTTGAGGCAATAAAACGCACTGGTGTAACGTTATTTACTTGTATGAAGAATGCCGTATATATCATAGCATGCCTGTTGCTCCTGGCCGCAGCCGGTTGCCGCACGCCCAAACTCAGCGAAGCCGATGCGCAGTTCGACCGTGGCGAATACTACGACGCGTCGGTGACCTACAAGAAGGTCTACAACAAACTGCGCAAGAAGGAGGAACGCCCGCAGCGCGGAGAGGTGGCTTTCAAGATGGGTCGCTGCTACCGCCTGCTCAACATGTCGGCGCGCGCCTCGGCGGCTTTCCAAAACGCCCTGCGCTATGAGTATCCCGACAGCACAGCCCACCTGATGCTGGCGCAGGCGCTCCACGCCGAAGGAAAATACACGGCAGCACTGAAATCCTACGACAATTATCTTGACTTCTGTCCCGACGACAGCCTCGCCATCATCGGCGCCGAGGGCTGCCGCACAGCTCAGGACATACGCGCCCGCGGCTCGCGCTACGAGGTGAAGCAGGACAAACTCTTCAACTCGCGCCGCGCCGACTTCTGCCCGATGTTTTTCGGCGCCGACGCCGACCAAATCTACTACACGTCGACCACCGAAAAGGCCACCGGCGACAAGAAGAGCGAAATCACGGGCATGAAGAACGCCGACATCTTCTTCTCCAAGAAAAACGAGCGCGGCGAGTGGGAACGCCCGGAGGCGGTGGAGGGCGACCTCAACACCGAACTCGACGAGGGCATCGTGTCGTTCTCGCCCGACGGGCAGACCATGTACCTCACCAAGGCGCGCCGCGAACTCAACTCGCCCACCTCGGTGGAGATTTTCACGTCCTCGCGCTCCGACGCCAAATGGAGCGCCCCGGTGAAGTTTGAAATCACCGCCGACACGCTGTCTACGTTCGGCCATCCTGCCGTGTCGCCCGACGGCGAATACCTCTACTTCGTGAGCGACATGCCCGGCGGCTACGGCGGCAAGGACATCTGGCGCATATCACTGAAAGAGCGCCAAGGCTCGCTCGTTAACCTCGGCCCGGACATCAACACCGCCGGCAACGACGACTTCCCCTATGTGCGCAGCGACGGCACTCTCTATTTCGCTTCCGACGGACACCCCGGCATGGGCGGACTCGACCTGTTCAAGGCCACCGCCGTGGGCGACCCTGCCGAGATGCACTACACCGTGCAAAACATGGGCTACCCCATCAACTCTGCCGGCGACGACTTCGGCATCACTTTCGGCAAGGGTGAATACGGATACTTCTCGTCCAACCGCGGCGACGCGCGCGGCTACGACCACATCTATAGTTTCCAGTTCGACCCGGTGAAAATCACCATCGAGGGTCTCGTCATGGACAAGGACGAAGAGGCTGTAAAGAACGCCGTGATACGCATCGTGGGCGACGACGGCTCCAACCAGAAGGCCGTGGCGCGCGACGACGGCTCGTTCTCGTTCTCGCTGCAACGCGGCGTGAACTATGTGATGCTTGCCGGCGCCAAGGGCTACCTCAACCAGAAGCAGGAATTCGCCTCCGACTCTACGATGGAGGACGCCAGTTACTGGGTGGAATTCCGCCTGCCGTCGATCAACAAGCCTACGGTGGTTGAAAACATATTCTACGACTACGACAAAGCGGATCTCCGCCCCGAGTCGAAGACTGCCCTCGACGAACTCATCACGGTGCTGCGCGACAACCCCAACGTGACCATCGAAATGGCGTCCCACACCGACCGCTGGGGCTCCGACGCCTACAACATCGACCTCTCCAACCGCCGCGCGCAGTCGGTGGTCAACTATCTTGTGGCGCACGGCATCAGCCGCAACCGCCTGCAGCCGCACGGCTACGGCAAGTCGAAGCCTAAGACCGTGACCAAGCGCATTGCGCGCCTCTATCCCCAATTCAACGAGGGCGACACACTGACCGAGGAGTTTATCAACGGCCTCTCCGACGAGGACAAGCAGGCCGCCGACCAGATTAACCGCCGCACGGAGTTCTCCGTGCTGTCGGTAACCTACAACATGAAATAGCAATGACAACCGACGACGAGAGATTCATGCGCATGGCGCTCGCCGAGGCGCAACACGCCTTCGACGACGACGAAGTGCCTGTGGGCGCAGTGATTGCCTGCGGCAACCAGGTGATTGCCAGAGCCCATAACCTCACCGAGACGCTCACCGACTGCACCGCCCATGCCGAGATGCAGGCCATCACCGCCGCCGCTTCCTATCTTGGCGGCAAGTATCTCCCCGACTGCACGCTCTACGTCACCGTCGAGCCATGCCTGATGTGTGCTGGGGCGCTGGCGTGGGGCCAGATTGGACGGATTGTCTACGGCGCCGCCGACATCAAGCGGGGCTACCACACCTACTGTCCGCGGCCGTTCCATCCCAAGACAAAAATCGAAGGCGGCATCCTCGCCGACGAGTGCGCCGCCCTGATGACATCCTTCTTCCGCCGCAAGCGATAACCCAAGAAGCCCCCAGGCAGCCGTGGCCGCAAGGGGGCGAGAGAATAAAGCGGATTAGAACTATCTGTTGATTACCATCTTATGGCCGCCTACAATGTACGTGCCGGGGGCGAGTTGCGCCTTTGCATCGCTCGGGAGCATCTGCCGTGCCACCAAGCGGCCGTCGAGGGTGTAGACATCCACTGGAAGGTTGTCGTCTGCCGAGATGCTGTCCACTCCCGTGAAGCGCTGGTAGGTGTCGCTCTCCATGCTCACCGGGATGAGTTCGCCGTTGATAAAGGCATTCACTGCGAGGCGGAACTTGTAAGTCTTGCCGCTGGCGTCGATGGTAACGGGCAGCGTACCGTAGCCGTCGGTAAAGAAGGTAGCGATGGTCTGGTATGCGCCGCCGTCGATGGAGCATTCCATTGCGGCTTTGCCGTAACTTGTTTCGCAGAGGTCCTTGTTGAGGATGTAGCCGATGGTCGGGTTGAATGTGTTGGTCTGCTCGTTGTAGTTGTCGGTGAGGTTACCAACGATTTCGAGGCGGTGGATCATCGGGCTGTAACTAACCTCCACGGTGTCGTAAGCCGTGATGTTGATAGCGTCGCCAGTGTCCTTCCAGTTCTTTGCCACGCCGTTGTAGCGGAAGATGTACTTCGGATAGCCTGGCATCACGCCGAAAATCTTGCCCGTGCCTGCGCCCTTGTTGCTGGTGATGCCCTGCTTCCACGTTGCGCCGTTGTCCACGCTGTAGTCGATGCTCACGTGGTCGATTACGTTCTCGTAGCCCTCGGTGCAGGTCCATGCCACCTCGGGGTTGTAGGTGCCGTAGTCGTTGTCGTAGCCGCCGCGGAGGTCGTCAACGCTAACCGAGCAGTCAAGGCCTTCGGTAGAGAGGTTATAGGTCAACTTGTCGCCATCGATGCCGCCCGGGAAAAGCACCTTATAGCAGTCCTTTGGCGTAACCCGTGCTGTGATGGTCACGTTGTTGATGTTCCACGGCACTTCCACCTCGGTGACTCCCGAGCAGCGGCCGCTGGTCACATATTCCTTCGGTGACTCGATGCCCTCCATCTGTGCGCAGATGGCAACATTGTCAATCACCTCATCGTTAACGTTGTCGAAGTGCCAAGCCACCTTGATGATGTGCTTCATTCCTGCCACGTCGTAGGTGGTCGAAGCGGTCGACATCTTCACGTAGGTGTCGATGGCAAAATTGGAGTTGGTGTAGTCAGTGCCGACGCGGTAAGCCATAAACTTCGCTGTGGTCGGGCTCAGAGGCTTGATGAAGTGGCAGAACCGTGCGCCCGACTTTGTGCCGTTGCACACATTGATCATCGTGCGGAGAAAGTTCGTTACAGTGCCTCCGTAGTTGGTAGAAAGGCTGTAACTGCCGTTTGCCTCAAACGAGTCGACATTGCTGCTGATATATTCGCCGCCGTTGATTTTCCACTTTGCGTAGTCGTAAGCCTTCTCGTAGGTAGGCGTAAACTCCATCGCCCAAATCTGGTAGCCGTCGCTGCTCTTGGCAATCAGGTGGTAATACTGGTTGTAGTTACCATATTTATCCATCGCGCGATAGCCGTTGTTGACCATCACCGACGATGCTTCGTACTGGGTTTCAAACGATGCGCCTGCTGCCGAGAAAGCGCCGACCGTTGCCATTGCCGAGAAAAGCGCTGCTGCGATTACGTTCCGTTTCATAGGTCACGAGTTTTTGATAGTGAAACAATCAAGTTACGGGTCTCACTATCTATGACCGCAGAAGTGCCGAATGGCTTAATCTTAATATTGTTAATTTTACTTTTTAACTATTTTTTCTTTGTCTTTTTGGCGGGGGAGAGGAGGCGGTGGTATTCGGAGATGTCGCTCAGCACTTTGACGGCGGCATCGAGACCCTTGTCGTTTTTCAGCGACTCAATCACCTTGCCGCGCTGATAGTAGTAGCGGCCCACGATCTCGATGGCGAGGATGTCCTCGATGGCCTTGCGGTTGTTGTCGAGGTCCTGCGAGAGGTTGTGCTTCAGCAACCCCTCAAGCACGTCGAACGCCTTCTTCGTGGAGTCGTTCATGTAGCCCTCCACCTTCGCCGCGTCGCGCAGCGATGCCAGTCCGGTTTCGCACACCTTGTCGTAGTTGAACTTCTTAGGGTCGATAAACCGCTTGAAGTCGTTGAATATGCTGTCGGTCACCACAAAGTCCTCCGCTGGGCAGATGGCAGGGTGCTCGGCGCGGTATTTGGTGGCGAAGTTAAATGCCCAGTTGTCCACATAGATGTTGCGCGCGCCGCCCGACATCTCACTGCC
>CAVAOU010000029.1:0-11972 GCA_963590085.1 Senegalimassilia sp.
TCCTTGGAGTATCACTTTCGGATAGTTTGCCATAGCCGAATTGTTGGCTGGCACGTCGATCCACACGTTGTCGAAGGCATCGGAATTGTACTGATAGCCATGTTTTTCAGCCCACGACTTGAGGTAGGCTTTGGCCTTGTCGAGATGGAAACCCAAACGGGGATTCTTGGCAAAATCCAAGAACTCGTTGATCGACGACTGTTTAAGGGCTTCAAACGTTTCGTCGGTAGGAGTTACTGGATTAACCGGCGTTGGGTCATCGTTGGAACAGGATGCCATCATCAATGACATTGTTGCAACAGCAGCGAGCATTAATCTGCAATTTTTCATAGGCGTTTCATTTTTTTCATCTTGCGTGTGCAGCAAGATAGTGATAAATAATATAGAGTAACTGTGGGGTCAAAAATATTACATTTTTTCGTTTTCTACAATTTTTTGTCAATTTTTTGCCACGGTGAATGAAAAAAATTAGCAATATGGCGCACCTACGGCGCGCACTTCGTTGGAAATAAGGGATTTCAACCTCATGGTTTTGCGCTTCACTCGGCTTGCACTATCTTTAAATAAGATAGGCTGCACCTCGGAAGGCAAAATCAAGCAAGCTTGTTTTGCGCTTCACTCGGTTTGCACTATCTTTGTACTCTTAAAACAAACATCAAAAATGAGCGGAGATACTGAAAAGAAACTGTTTATAGAAACTTACGGCTGCCAAATGAACGTGGCCGACAGTGAGGTGATTGCCTCGGTTATGAAAATCGCTGGCTATGAGCCTACTGAGGTGCTCGAAGAGGCGGATGCCGTTTTTCTCAACACTTGCTCCATCCGCGACAACGCCGAGCAGAAAATCTTCTCGCGCCTGGAATATTTCGCGTCTCTCCGCCGCAAACGCAAGGAGAAACTGGTGCTGGGTGTGCTCGGCTGCATGGCTGAGCGCGTGAAGGACGAACTGATTGCCAACCACGGCGTTGACATCGTGGCGGGCCCTGACGCGTACCTGTCGTTGCCCGACCTCGTGTCGGCTGCCGAACTCGGGCAGAAGGCCATCAACATCGAACTGTCGAAGACGGAGACCTACCGCGACGTGATTCCGCAACGCATAGGCCACAGTCGCATCAGCGGATACATCAGCATTATGCGCGGCTGCAACAATTTCTGCTCCTACTGCATCGTGCCCTACACTCGCGGACGCGAGCGTAGCCGCGAGCCCCGCAGCATCCTCAACGAACTTGCCGACATGCAGGCCAAGGGCTTCAAGGAGGTGGTGCTCCTGGGTCAGAACGTAAACTCCTACAACTATATAGGCGAGGACGGCACCCGTGTGGGCTTTGCCGACCTTCTGCGCATCGTTGCCGAAGCGGCTCCTGAGATGCGCGTGCGCTTCACCACGTCGCACCCCAAGGACATGAGCGACGAGATTATCTCGGTAATCGCCTCTGTGCCAAACGTATGCAAGCACATCCACCTGCCGGTGCAGTCGGGCAGCAACAAGGTGCTGAAGGCAATGAACCGCAAATACACCCGCGAGTGGTATCTCGACCGCATCGCCGCTATCCGCACAGCGATGCCCGACTGCGGCATCACCACCGACATGTTTACGGGCTTCCACGACGAGACGGAGGAGGATTTCGAAGAGACGCTGAGCCTGATGCGCGAAGTGGGCTTCGACAGCGCGTTCATGTTCAAATACTCCGAGCGCCCTGGCACCTATGCCTCCAAAAACCTGCCCGACAACGTGCCTGAGGAGGTGAAAATCGACCGTCTCAACCGCATGATTGCCCTGCAGAACGAGCTCTCGGCTGAGAGTTACCGCAAGGACATCGGAAAGACCTACGAGGTGCTGGTCGAAGGCACATCGAAGCGCTCGCGCGAGCAACTCTTCGGCCGCAACGAGCAGAACAAGGTGATAGTGTTCCCGCGCGGCAACCACCACATCGGCGACCGCGTGATGGTAACGGTGGAGAGTGCCTCGTCGGCAACTCTCATAGGCAAAGAAGCATAACCACCAACATATAGCCGCCATGTTTGACCTTCATCTGAAAATTGTTCTCGTCGACGTAAAGAAACCGCCGGTCAACCGCACAATCATTGTGCCGGGCGGATACACGTTCAGCGAACTCCACAACGTGATCCGTGCGGCGTTCCGCATCCGCGAAAAAGGGGTTTTCGAGTTCAATAACAGTTATATAGGCGGCGATTTTGTGTGCATGCCGCTGATGAATGCCGATTTTGAAATCGACGACGTTGAGAAGGTTGTAAACGCTGATTTCGAAATTATCGGGAACCACATCAAGGAGTTCGATTTGCTGTCATATTTCTTCGACGACTGGATTCTCGACATTGAACTGCTGGGCACAACGCCTGCCAAGGTCGACGGGCCGGTACTGGTAAAGGGCACGGGCAAAATCGCCATGGACCATTGCGGCGGCAACCTCATGTATATGGCCATGGTTGAGACCTTCAACGAGACGCCCGACTCAAAGGCCGCCTTCTATTTCCGCAAGATGCTCAACCTGCGGAAAAACGAGATGCCCGACTTCACGCTCGACAAGGAAGAGAAGGCACTCATCAACCTCCGCTTCAGGGATATTGCATACGCGTCGGCCGACCACCACAAGATGCTGGACGAGATAAAGTCGAACTTCGCCAACAAGATGGCAGAACTCATGGACAACGCGCCGTTTCTCCCAAGGGCGCCCAAGGGCAAAAAATCCGACAAACTTAACTGACCATTGTCTCCAAATTGTAAAAATTCGCCAACAAAGGGTGTGAAAATTCCGTAAATAGTTGACAAAGGGGTGCTCTGCGTTGTATCTTTGTAGCCAAATAGGCTAATTTTTTATGGCAAAAGAGCACAAATCAAAAATTTCTTATTTCCAGTCAAATGTCACGGCAACAGTGAGTGTTGCGTTAGTGCTCATCCTGATTGGAGTCACCGCGTTTCTCGGGCTCTCGGCTCGCACAATGACCCGCGACCTGAAGGAAAACATGGGTTTCAGCGTCGTGCTCGATGCCGAGGCCTCGGATGCCGACATCAGCGCGCTTAACACCCTGTTTAAGACAGCCCCCTACGTTGCCAAGGCTGAATTCATCTCGAAGGAAGAAGCGCTTGCGCAATGGAAGGACGACACGGGCGAAGACCTCGTGGAAACGTTCGGAGTGAACCCCTTCAGCGCTGAATACCAGATTTATGTGAAAGCCAACTATGCCGACATGGGCAAGTTGAAACAGATACAGGCCGACCTCAAGAAGCGCTCCGGCGTGGAGGACGTAGCCCTCTACAAAACGGAGGTTGAAGCAGCCAACAAAAACATCAGCAACATCTCGATAGCGCTCCTCGTGGTGGCTGCGCTGCTGGTGTTTATCTCCTTCGCGCTCATCAACAACACCGTGCGCCTCACCGTCTACTCCCGACGGTTTCTCATCCACACCATGAAACTCGTGGGAGCGAAACCGGGATTCATCCGCAAGCCGTTTGTGGTGCAAAACATGCTCAACGGGCTGATTGCCGCCGTGGTGGCATGCCTCGTGTTTGTGGGCTTCTACTTTGCCGCGCAAAGCATGGTGGGCTCGCTCGTGGGCACGATGTTTACGGAGGCGGAAGTGGCAATCGTGTTTGCCGGACTTGCTGTGGTGGGCATCGCCATCTCGGGCATTGCGGCATTCTTCGCTGCCACGAAGTACATTCATCTCGACTACGACGACTTGTTTAAACGATAAGACTCAATAAACCGAAAATGGAAACAAAGACAAATATCCCAGGCGAAAAGCCCGCCAACGAGCAGTCGCGCCCGTTGGAAAAAATCAACTACGTCCTCATGGGAGCCTCGGTGGTTCTCATCATCATCGGATTTCTGATGATGAGCGGAGGAGCCACAACCGAAGAGAAGTTCAACCCCGACATTTTCAGCACAATGCGCACCGCCGTGGGCCCTGCATTCTCGTTTATCGGCTTCGTGACAATGTTTTTCGCAATCTTGTACAAAAAGAAGAAGTAGGCAATGGATTGGATAGAAGCACTCATCCTCGGCCTTGTGCAAGGCCTCACCGAATACCTCCCGGTAAGCAGCAGCGGCCACCTTGCCATCGGCTCGGCGCTGTTTGGCATTGACGCAGAGTCCAACCTCACGTTCACCATCGCGGTGCACGTTGCCACGGTGCTCAGCACACTGGTAATCCTCTGGAAGGAAATCAGTTGGATTTTCAAAGGACTGTTCGCCGGACGCATGAACGACGAGACTCGCTACTTCTTCAACGTAATCGTCTCGATGATTCCTGTGGGCATCGTGGGCGTGTTCTTCAAGGACTACGTCGAAGAGATTTTCGGCTCAGGCCTCGCCATCGTAGGCTCGATGCTCATCGTAACGGCGCTGCTCCTCACATTCTCCTACTACGCAAAGCCACGCCAGAAGCAGACAATCTCCACCCGCGACGCCTTCATCATCGGTTTGTCGCAGGCCGTGGCTGTGCTTCCAGGACTGTCGCGCTCAGGCACAACGATTGCCACCGGCCTCCTGCTGGGCAACAGCAAGGAGAAACTCGCGCAGTTCTCGTTTATCATGGTGATTCCGCCTATCCTCGGCGAAGCGCTCCTCGACATCGTGAAGATGATCAAGGGCGGCGCAGAGGCCGTGACCGGCGACATCTCCGCAGCGGCGCTCATCGTGGGCTTCCTCGCTGCCTTCGTTTCGGGATGCCTGGCATGCAAGTGGATGATCAACATAGTGAAGCGCGGCAAACTCGTTTATTTCGCAATCTACTGCGCAATTGCGGGTGTGGCAACATTGATTTACCAATTCCTTTAACACTGAGATAGATGTTGCATCCCGTTGAAGGAGAGATATTTTACGTCGACAAGCCATTGACCTGGACCTCGTTCGACGTGGTGAAGCGTGTGCGCGGAGAACTGAGCCGCCGCACCAAGATAAAGAAACTGAAAGTGGGACATGCCGGCACGCTCGACCCCCTCGCCACAGGCGTGATGATTGTGGTTACGGGGCGCGCCACCAAGCGCATCGAGGAGTTGCAGGCCCATGTGAAAGAATACGAGGCGGTGATTCGCCTCGGCGCTACCACGCCAAGTTTCGACCTCGAGACTGAAATCGACGCCGAATACCCGTGGGAGCACATCACCCGCGAGAGCGTGGAGCAAGCGCTGAAGCAGTTCACCGGACGCATACAGCAAGTGCCGCCTGCCTACTCGGCATGCAAGGTCGACGGCAAGCGTGCCTACAAGATGGCGCGCAAAGGCAAAGCGGTGGAAATCAAGCCAAAGGAACTCGTCATCGACGAGATTGAACTGCAGGAATGCATCCTGCCCGAAATCCGCATCCGTGTGGTGTGCAGCAAAGGCACCTACATCCGCGCCCTGGCGCGCGACATTGCCGAAGCCCTCGGCAGCGGCGGACACCTGACGGCTCTGCGCCGCACCCGTGTGGGCGACGTCCGCGTGGAGGACTGCGAGAGCGTTGCCGACCTCGCAGCACGCCTGAAAGAGGAGGACTTCGAACTCCCGGAAGAGATGAGAAAAGACAAAGAAAAAGAAGAAAAAGTATAAAAAAACAGAAGTATCTATGAAGCTTTCGCAATTCAAATTCAAACTACCAGAGGAATTGATAGCACAGACACCGTCGGAAGAACGCGATGAAGCGCGGTTGATGGTGTTGCACAAGAAGACAGGTGAAATCGAACACAAAATTTTTAAGGACATCATCGACTATTTCGATGATGGCGACTTGATGCTTCTCAACGACACGAAGGTGTTTCCTGCGCGTCTCTACGGAAACAAGGAAAAGACCAACGCTCGCATCGAGGTGTTTCTCCTCCGCGAACTCAACGAGGAGCACAAACTGTGGGACGTGCTCGTGGAGCCGGCCCGCAAAATCCGCATCGGCAACAAACTCTACTTCGGCGAGGACGACTCAATGGTGGCTGAGGTGATCGACAACACCACCTCCCGCGGCCGCACGCTCCGCTTCCTCTACGACGGTTCGCACGAGGAATTCAAGGAGGCTCTCTTTGCCCTCGGCCAGACGCCGCTGCCTCTCTACATCAACCGCGAGCCTACGGAAGAGGACGTTGACCGCTTCCAGTGTATCTTCGCCAAGAACGAAGGCGCCGTGGTGGCTCCCGCTGCCGGTCTGCACTTCAGCCGCGAGGTGATGAAACGCATGGAAATCAAGGGCATAAACTACGACTTCCTCACTCTCCACTTCGGACTTGGCAACTTCCGCGAAATCGACGTGGAGGACCTCACCAAGCACCGTATGGACTCTGAGCAGATGGAAATCACTGCCGATCTGGTGAAGAAGGTGAACGAAACCAAGGACAAGGGCCACGCAGTCTGCGCCGCAGGCACATCGGTGCTCCGTGCCATCGCCACTGCCGTGAGCATGAACGGCCACATCAAGGAATACAGCGGCTGGACCAACAAATTCATCTTCCCGCCCTACGACTTTGAGGTGTGTACGTCGCTTATCAGCAACTTCCACATGCCCTACTCCACAATGCTGATGATGGTTGCCGCCTTCGGCGACTACGAGAAGGTGATGAACGCCTACGACGTGGCCGTGAAGGAGAAATACCGCTTCGGTGTCTACGGCGATGCTATGCTGATTATCTAATCCTTATATATGGAACTTCTAAAACAACGCATCCTCCAGGACGGCAGACTGCTCCCTGGCGGGGTGCTTAAAGTGGACCGCTTCCTCAACCATCAAATCGACCCTAACCTGATGTTTGAGGCGGCAAAGGAATTCGGCAGACTGTTTGCCGACTGCAATTTCAACAAGATTGTAACCATCGAGGCCAGCGGCATCGCTCCGGCAATCATGATGGGCTACCAACTGCAACTGCCGGTGGTGTTCATCAAGAAGGCGCGGCCGCGCACAATGGACAATATGCTCGTGGCTGAAGTGCGCTCGTTCACCAAAAACACCGTGGAAACGGTATGCATCAGCAACAGTTTCCTCACCGCCGACGACCATGTGATCTTCATCGACGACTGCCTCGCCTACGGCAACGCCTCCAACGGCATGATTGCCCTCGCCAAGCAGGCTGGCGCAACCATCGAAGGCATGGGATTCATCATCGAGAAAGGCTTCCAGGGCGGCGGCGACCGCCTGCGCGAAGCGGGCTACAACGTGAAGAGTCTCGCAATCATCGACAGCCTCGACAACAACGAAATCCGATTCCGTTGACACGGAAGTTCCACTCAACCCCACACGGAGCCACGCCCACGCGCGGCTCCGTTTTTATTGCAAATTATTGATTGGCACGAAGCCCAGCAACGACGGCGTGCGCCCTTGACTCGTGACCGAGACGAAGCCCACCAGCGACGGTGCGCGCCCCGTAGGTGGCGCCGTATTGCTAACCCCAGGCTTCAGCCTGGGGCAGACTGATTCTCAGGAAATTGCGCCCCGTAGGTGGCGCCACCCACACCAGCCAAAGATAGTGGTGACCCTCTCTCCTCGCTCCGTTTTTTCTAAAAGAAACGAAAAATTTGTTAGAAATTAATATAATTTAAGACTACCGCCACGATTTTTCAGTAACTTTGCATAAAGATAACGAACCGAACCAACTGATATATGTTTGCTGAAATCTTCTTGAAATATACAACCATTATATCCAGCACCATCCTGGCGACACTCGCCGTGATGCTGTTTGTGCTTCGGTTGCCTAAAAAAGAGGAATACAGCAAACTCCGCATCGCCAAGTTCTGCCAGGCGATAGCCCTGGCCAGCATCGTGGGCATCAACGTGTTCAAACTCACCGTGGCATTCACCACCGCCGACCCCGACAGGGATTTCGTGCTGGGTGTGGTCATGAATTGCGCCGTAACCCTGCTGGCATTCACCACCATCTACATCTTCATCGCGCCCCATAGCGTGAGCCGACGCTGGCTGTCAAGGCAAATAGTCTTCATCCTTGGCGTCACCGCCATCGGCATCGTTGCCGACACCCTTGTCACCAATCCCGACATAGCCGACGCCTGCTATATTATAATCCTGGTTGCCAACATCCTGCAGGTTTGCTACTACGTATACATGTTCCACAACCGCCTGCCTCACTACATTGCCTACATGCGGCAGCACGGTGTAACGGTTGAGACGCGCCTCATCTGGATACGCTGGACATTTATAGGCGAAATCATCTGCGCCGTGGCTGGAGTGGTGTTCAACGCCTTCCTGCTCACAAAGCCGGGCATCGAAGTGTCGCTCATAGCCGCGGGAATCCTGCAGATTTGCTACACTCCTTACAGCATCTACCTCACCGCGCGCATCTACTCCTACAGCGTGCGCAGTTCCGCCATCGTGACTCTCATCTATGAGGACACCTACCGCGAAACGGTCTCCGACAACGTGCCCGCAGCCGACATCAAGTTCCGCCGCGCGCTCGACCAGTGGGTTGCCGACAAAAAATATCTGCAAAAGGACATCGTGCTTGAGGACTTCGCCGAGCAACTCCACACCACTCCGCACTACATTTACTACTATTTCCGCACCTATCTCCACACCAACTTCCGCACCTGGCGCTCCGAACTTCGAGTGCACGAAGCCGAAAAACTCCTCATGGAGCACCCAAATCTGACGCTCGACAAGATTGCCGAGATGGTTGGATTCAACCACCGCGCCAACTTCTTCCAGCAATTCCAGAAGGTGACTGGTAAAAAACCGTCTGACTTGCGTAAAAACGGGTAAATTTACGTTATTTTACTTGTAAATTTACGTTATTCCATCTACCATTACGTTATTTGTCATCCCCGCCGCCGACAAATAACGGATTTTTTTTGTCCGCCCTCTTGACGCGCCATAACTTTGCCATCGCAAGAAAATAGAAATGAACACTATCAACTGTCACACAACTTCAACCGCGCAAATCGCGGCAGGCATCGTAACTCTCCTCGCGGGAGTGGCGATAATAGTTGGCAGCATGATAGCGTTGCAGACGCAAAAGCGCCAAAGGAACAAATTCCCAGCGATGGGCATAATTTTGGGCACATGCTTCATCGCTGTGGGAATTGTTCATATATGGTTCTTCCCGGTATGGCAACAGCCATCCCACCAAAACCAGTTCCCTATATGGGAAACGACGATGTCGTCGCTGCTTGCAATGATGTATATGTGCGTAACGCTGACAATGCTAGACTCGAGGCTGTTGCGCTCCGACATACTGATAGGCAACCTGATCGTAATCATGTTCTTCCCTATGATATGGAGAATCGACCAGTTGACCGACCACGAAAACAAAGCGATTAACGCTGTTTTCTACATTTACTTTCTGATTCAGACCATAGTCTACATCGTAGTCTACACGCGAGAATCACAAAAGTTCCTTGACACGATGAACGGGTATTTCGAACAAACCGACAAACAAAGATATAAAACCACAGAGACCAATCTGGTCTTCTCATCTTGGACACTTTTGAGTTTATGGTGGGCAATAGCCAAACTAATTCCAGCATTAGACACACCAAAAACCTTCGTTGTAGCGCAAAGCATTATCGTTGTAATCACAACGACGGTTTTTATCCTCTATGCCAAGAAAAGCAGCAAAATCGCCGAGGTCAGGAACTGTCTTGAACAAAGTCAGTAAGCACAATCTCGTTATAAAATTCAAGTTTCTGACCCCCATATCAGTTCGTTACAAACCATAATTTAATTCAACATTCTACCGGAAAGACACACGCACAGAAAAGAAGATTAATGATAGACCTAATGAATTGTATCGGGCCTGACAGTCGTGAAGACAGCCAGGCCTTTTTTTGTGAAATTTTTTATTAAATTTGCACCAGTATCAAGATTCACTAACAAAAAAAGAAAGAAACGATGGTTGAAGTAAGAATAGAAGACCGCATCGGCTTCATCGAGATGCAAAACCCCGACCATTTCAACGTGCTCAGCGAGCAGATGTGCTCAGAGATGGTCAACGCCATTAAGGAAATCTATCAAAAGGAATGCGTGGCAATCGTCATCGAGGCGCAGACCAAGCGCGGTGTGTGGAGCGCCGGACACGACATCAACGAACTCCCGATGGACGGCAACGACCCGCTGTCGTACGACGTGCCTATGGAGCAACTCCTCCGCACCGTCCAGGAAGTGCCCATCCCAGTCATCGCCTGCGTAACCGGCACCGTTTGGGGCGGCGCGTGCGACCTCTGCATCTCCTGCGACATGATTGTAGCGTCGGAGACCGCCACATTTGCCATCACACCGGCGAAAATCGGTATCCCTTACAATGCCTCGGGCATCATGCACTTCATCAACCAGTTGGGCGTAAACAAGGCTCGTGAGATGTTTTTCACCGCCGCGCCTATCACCGCCCACGAGGCCCTCAACGTGGGCTTCGTCAACCAGATTGCCTCGGCTGAGATGCTCCACAAACTCCTCGAAATCAAATTCCTCAACCCGCTGCGCCGCAACTCAGTGCTGTCGGTCAGCGCCATCAAGCGCCAGTTCCGCGCGCTCACCAAGGCGTCGCACTCGATCAACGCCGAGAGTTTTGAGCGCATAAACTCCTATCGCCAAAAGGTTTACCAAGGCCCGGACTACAAAGAAGGCATCAATTCCTTCCTCGAAAAGCGCGGCCCGCAGTACACCGGCAAAGCCGCCGACCTCGACGACAAAGAGAAATTTGACGACTTCGATTAATTTTTTGACAAAAAAACCGCTGAAAAATTTGCAGAGTCCACAAAAGTTCGTACCTTTGCAATCGCTAACAAAAAGCAACTATCACTGGTGCGGTAGTTCAGCTGGTTAGAATACATGCCTGTCACGCATGGGGTCGCGGGTTCGAGTCCCGTCCGCACCGCGAAAAGTCCTGAAGCAACCGCTTCAGGATTTTTTGTTTATTAGAGTATAATGAATGGCGCGCCTTGTAAAGGCGCAATATCTATAACCCCAGGCTTCAGCCTGGGGCAAAAAGAAAAAAGCCCATCTTCCGATGAGCTTTGTTTCTTAGTTGCTTACTATGAAGCAACATTTACAAACCTAACATAAAACCATTATTCGAGACATTTTACTGCGTTTCTCAACGAAATAAAACTATTTTCTAATACTCCATATTACAATCGTAGTGTTTAACCATTATTCGACGAAAGCATCTCTTTGCTTTCGACATTGCAAAGTTACATCCGCTGTCAAGCATTTTAATCGCTATATCAACAATCATATAAACAAATATAGACGTTATTTATTTTATTTGCTTGATAATCAAAGGTTAGAATTTCTGCGAATATAACCAAATATAAACGGTTGCATTAATCGATATAACCAATTTTCATTACATTTTCTTCAAAAGTATCGCGATTGATGGCGCGATTTTTCATTTTATTGCGGTAAGCATAGATGGTATTCACCGAATAGCGGAGGAATTCCGCTATTTTCGACGAGTCCTCGATGCCGAGACGAAGCAGGGCGTAGATGCGCAGTTCAGTGGTCAGGGTGTTAGGCGTATCAATCACAAACCGCTCTTCGGGGCGGAGCAGCGCATTCACGTCGTCGACAAAAGTGGTGTAGATGCGCAGAAAGGCGTTGTCAAACTCCTTGTAGAACGTGCCGTGCTGCTCGTCGCTGAACTTCTGCGACTTTATCATCTTTATCAAGTCGTCGGTCTGGCCCGAAGTGAGTTTGCGGCTCACGAGTTTGGTGAAGGAGTCGAGCCGCTTCATATATATAGAGCACAATTCGAGAAATTGCCCCATATATTCGTCCTTCGTCACATTCGCCTCTTTGAGTTTGGCACGCGTGCGCGTGAGTTTCTTCATCTGCTTAACAAGGAACGACACCGCGATGGCAAGTCCGAGCAGCAGGATGAAACTGATGAAGATGTACGACATCAGCACCCTCTCGTGGTTCGAAACCTCCTCGCGGTGCTGCGACTCGATGACCGGCAGCATGGCGGAAACGTTAAACACACGCATCTGCGCGTTGCAAAACGCCGCATCCTCGAGCGAAGCAAAGATATAGCGGTAAGCG